>NZ_JBNDMT010000005.1:0-112204 GCF_050436725.1 Paraburkholderia sp. JPY465 | reverse complement strand
CTGCACCAAACACGATTTTCGTGCCGCCCACGACGAGGAAGTAGGTTGCTATCTGTCCGAGGTCCGGATGCGGGAACAAAGCGAAAAAGGCCGCACCGCTTCCAGCAGTCGCAAACAACTGGGCGATCGTAGTGCCGGATATGGGCGAATGCATCACCGGAAACGGCTCATTGGCCAGGACGCTATTCAAATCGTCTTGGTCGCCGGCAAAGTGCCGCAGGTAGTGAACCGCCCCGGGTTTCCCGGAGACTATTTTGCTTGAGTCATGCCACGGCGGCAGACCCAGCGAGATTTGCATAATAAGCGGCTTCGGCCTGCGCGGGTGGAATGTTGCCGATGGGGCCGAAGAGCCGACGATTGTTGAACCAGTCCACCCATTCGAGCGTCGCCATTTCAACGGCCTGCAGATTGCGCCACGGTCCGAGGCGATGGATGACCTCTGCCTTGTACAAGCCGTTGATCGTTTCAGCCAGTGCGTTATCGTAGGAGTCGCCCACGCTGCCCACCGACGGCTCGATGCCCGCCTCGACCAGCCGATCCGTATAGCGGATCGATACGTATTGCACGCCGCGGTCGCTGTGATGGATCAGCCCGTCCTGCTGCGCCGGCTGTCGTTCGTACAAGGCCTGCTCCAGTGCGTCCAGAACGAAGTCCGTGCGCGCCGAGCTCGACACGCGCCAGCCGACAATGCGTCGGGCGAACACGTCGATGATGAACGCGACATAGACGAAGCCCTGCCAGCTCGATACATAGGTAAAATCTGAAACCCACAGCGCATTGGGCCGTTCGGCCGTGAATTGCCGCTTCACCAGATCCTTCGGGCACGGCGTCGAACCATCGCTCACTGTCGTACGTACCGTCTTGCCCCGCACCACGCCGCGCAGGCCCATCTGCTTCATCAGCCGCTCGACCGTGCAGCGCGCCACGACAATGCCTTCGCGCTTCAATTGCGTCCAGACCTTGTCTGCGCCATAGACCTGGAAGTTTTCTTCCCACGCGCGCCGGATCTCATCCTTGAGCATCCTGTCACGCTGGGCCCGCGGCGGCACCAGGTCAGGATTGGCGCGGCGAGCCACATGGGTGTAGTACGTCGACGGTGCGATTGGCAGCACCCTGCAGATCGGCTCGACCCCGTAGACGTGCCGGTGATCATCGATGAACGTGATCATCACTTCGGTCGGCGGTCGAGCTCCGCCTGTGCGAAATACGCTGACGCCTTGCGCAGGATTTCATTGACCTGCCGAAGCTCACGTACTTCCCGCTCCAGTTCCTTGAGCCGATCCTGCTCCTGCGTACTCGTGCCCGGGCGCAAACCCCGATCCCGCTCCTCCTTGCGCACCCAGCTACGCAGCGTCTCGCCCGAGCAGCCAAACTTCGCCGCAATCGACGCGATCACTTTCCATTGCGATTCCCGGTCGCCTTGATGTTCCAGCACCATTCGCACAGCCCGCTCACGCACTTCCGGCGAGTATCTTGGGGATTTCTTCTTCGTGTTTTCCATAGCTCCATTTTCTCAAGAAGTGGAGTCTCCGGAAAACCCGGGGCGGTTCATAGTTTCCGTCGCGATCAGACCGACCAGCGCCAAGAAGACAGTAAAGCACGTCGCGCTCGACCTCATGTGCCGCCACAGTCCGGGGTGGCACCAAGAAATTAAAATCCCATTCGTCAAGCAGCGCACGGGCTTCAAGGGCTTGGTCGCTATCAGAAGGTGCGGTAGCGCTGGCGGATGAAGGAAGCGTGATGATTGCAAGTTCCGGCAGCTGCGGGGTCAAGAACACGGTCGTAGTGAAAAAACCAACCAACTCGACGCCAGGGGTATGGTGGACATTAACGTTAGCGGTCACGGCTCCCTCCTCTTCCTCGTCCGGCAACGGCGGCGGCGCAACCACCCTATCTCGGCAGAAATGGCGCACTGGTCTTTAGCATAGGCGCGCGCAGCTTCACCATCAAAAACGAACTCGAGGGTTGCGGACTGAAAGTCGCAAAAGCAGCCGCAGTAGCGGCCCTCCCCTTTGACTGCTACCTGGCGCGAAAGCGCTCACTATGCGCAGGCGGGCAAATTCAGTATATAAGGCCACGAGGGTCGCTAGCGGTCGACCTCCCTGTCAAGCTAATCACCAGCTTGTTGGTTATACAGTCGCCCCCCAACTGACAGAAAAGTGCCAGTAATCTGTCAGTTGCGTTCCATTCCGGTCGGCTCCCGTTAAACCATCAGATAAGTGACACTTTTCTGTCAGTTCCGTAGTTCCCGGCTCTTGTGTTCACTCACCGGACATTGCTTCCAAGCACGGCGTTTATAACGTCCTCCAGTTCCTTCAGACGCGGAGCAACTAGCGCAATGTTTGGTACGTCGATCCTGATGTATTTAGCATTTCCGGCAACAATGCTGACCCGGACAGCTCGCCGCGGGGCCTTCTGGCCCGTCGAGAGTATGGCGAGAATGTCCGCGACTGGCGTTCCAACAGGTATCGCGCTCGCGCGCTTGATGACCTCCGCCTCACCAAACTGTTCGACGAGCACATCAAGAGTCGATGCATTCCTGAAAGTGAGGGTCCGGGTACTGAATAGCGCCAGAACTTCATTGGGTAGGCGGGCAGCTGCGACCGTTCGACAGACCTTAACGGTCGATACACCAAGCTCTTTGGCCATCGCCTTTTGGCTACCCCATATCCCGCGATCCAGTACCGCGCAATAGAAGCGGCCCAATTTGAGCATGGGCGCGTTCGCATCGCACAGCCGCCTGTGCACCGCAATTGCCGTGCGCCGATTCGAAATCACCCCGGGGGAAAACTCTGTGTTGTCCATGTCTTTTTCCGAGCTAGCACTACCGACTACAACCGTAGCGTGCGTGCACCAATGTCAAGCACGAACCTGCCGTCTGAGCCGATCTCGCATAGCTGTCCAGGCAGAGTTGGTCGCGCGCGGCACGGTCTCGCCATCTCCCGCGAAGCGCATAGCGAGACTTTCACCGGTGCAAGCGGACCACGTCCCGTCGGTGATAGCCGCAACAGCCTCGCGAGCCAACGTGAACGGCACGCTACCGGCCCGGTCCCGTGCACGAACAACGAATGCCCCTTCCTCGACCTGCCAGCGCCCGCCGCGCGGATCGGAAAACGTACGCCCTCTAACGGCAGCGAGCTGCCGGAGTTGAGCCTCGAATTGCTCAGATTCCAGACGCTTCTGATCTCGTATGCGTGCCTGCTCCTCCCTGACACGCGCAGTCCGGTCGAAATCGATGGGCTGGGCGATAAGTGACGACAGGTACGCAAACAGCTCTCTTCCTGAGAGGGCAGCGAGGCTGTGTGCGCAATGGCCGACTACGTTTGACAGCTTGGTTCCGGCCTTCTTCGCCTGGGCCATCAGTTTGAACATGCCACTCAAGCTCAGGCCGTTCTTAAGATGGAGCCATGCAAGATCCGAGGGGACTGTCTTCCCGGCAATTTTGCAAAACGGTCCCATGGTGGGCTGTTTCTTCAAAGAAGACTGCTTAGGGGCATTGTTTACGTCTTGCACCGGTGCAAGATCGGGAGCTCGCTGGTCAGTGCCAGGCGATTCGGTGGCTGATTGACGCGGTGCAGCGAAAAACCCGAAGCGAGCTAGCGCACCCGCGGTCAGCCGGATGGTGGCTATCGCTTTTACCGCCCTTCCCTTCCGTCCCTGATCATCTCGCTCGATGATCCCGGCGGCCTCCAATGCAGCAAGCCCGCGATAGACGGTCGCCTCGTTGACTCCGATCTTTGAAGCAATCGATGATTTCTTAATGAAAATGCTTCGATTCGGATCGTTCAAGTTGACGCCGAACCTGATCAAGCAAGCCAATACTCGACGATGATTTTCAGAGAGGTTGATCTCTTTCAAACCTTCGTACACCAAGACCAGTGCATTGGCAATTTTGCCAGGCAATGCATTTGGATCGTTACCAAACGGTCCACTTCGCGTCGCTTCGGTTTCGGCAATATGGGTTGGAGACGCCTCGTTGCAGAGGTGTCCACTTAAAGTTGTGTTGTTGCGGTCAAACTTAGTCGAGCACGGGCGAGCATCACCAGCCGCGAGACTGTCATTGGATGACAGACATAGCGAGTCCATTTCACGCATCCTTTTCGTGAAGTTTTTGTGGAATGCGTTGACAGCTACAGGGACTCTTCCTACACTCTCAATTGCTTACGTTGAGGTGGGGAGAGGGCGCCAACCCTCTTTTGGTCAGAATCCAAGTGCCGCAACATTGCAAAAGCCAAGAACGCCAATTCTTGGCTTTTGTTTTTTCAAGAGCCGTTTTCAGGTCATGGAACTTCTCCAGTCAATTCGACGTAACAAAAGAAAAGGGCCCGTTAAGTCGGGCCCTTTTCTTTTGCTTCTTCCCCTGCGGTGGGGAGGTCGGTAATCCGCAGTACCAGGTGGTGTTTGCACCGGTGCAAAAGCACCGGCCTCTGCCATAGCTTGCACCGGTGCAAATGCGACAGCCTTCGCCAGAGCTTGCACCGGTGCAAATGCGGCAGCCTTCGCGAGAGCTTGCACCGGTGCAAAAGCACCGGCCTTCGCCAGAGCTTGCACCGGTGCAAAAGCACCGACCTTCGCCAGAGCTTGCACCGGTGCAAAAGCGCCAGCCTTCGCCAGAGCTTGCACCGGTGCAAATGCGGCAGCCTTCGCGAGAGCTTGCACCGGTGCAAAAGCACCGGCCTTCGCGAGAGCTTGCACCGGTGCAAAAGCACCGGCCTTCGCCAGAGCTTGCACCGGTGCAAATGCGCCGGCCTTCGCCAGAGCTTGCACCGGTGCAAATGCGCCAGCCTTCGCCAGAGCTTGCACCGGTGCAAAAGCGCCAGCCTTCGCCAGAGCTTGCACCGGTGCAAATGCGGCAGCCTTCGCGAGAGCTTGCACCGGTGCAATCGCGCCAGCCTTTGCTGGAACCTGCATCGATGCAAATCCGCGCGCATTCGTGAGGCCTTGCATTGAGGGAGATCGCGCAGACTTCACTGGACGTCGCACTGATTTAACGGAAAGTTTCGAATCAGTTGATGCCACGGCCGTGACCGAGCCGTCCGAAACCTCGAACGCTCGACCGGCTGCGGTACGCCGCATAAACGGGGCCATATCAGGCGTCGCTCCGAAGTCTGGAAAGCCGAGCCTCCAGCTCCCGCAGAAGATCCTCATGACCGGTGCTGATCAATTCAGAAACGGTTTCGAGGACATCGGAGAGAGCCTTGTGGTTTTCTTGGGACAGACTGGCAGTCGTTGTGAGCTTGAATTCGAGCGCACCACTTTCATAAGTGCGAAACGAGCCGACTTGTGCTGTCCCCGCTTTAATGGGTATCGCGATGAGCGCAGCCTTTCGAGGCTTGCGTTCCCCGTCAGCCGTTTTGACGCTTTTGACCAACGCTTCCACAGCACGACGGCCCTGCTGTGAATCCACAACCTCCTGACACTTCGCCAGGATTTGCTCTTCTGACAGTTCCTCGTCGACGAGCTGCGCTAAGACAGCCGCGACGGAGTAGGGGAACCGGTCCGCATGCGAATGCATGAAGTCCAGAACGGTTGGAGAAAACTTCTTGTATGCGAGCATCCGCGATACTGTCGAAGGTGCGAGCTCGAGCTTTTCCGCAATTGCAGACGCTGTCGCATGTCCTTCTTCAATTAGCATCGCCCACTTGATGCCTTTGTCGATCGCGGAGATAGCCTCCGTTGCGTCTGTTTGCTTAACCGACGCACCGTAAAAGTCGAGCGGATTATTGGGATCGACATCGACTTCGAGAATCCAGGCGGTTTTCTTATTGAGGAGCTTGAGGCCGCGCAGGCGCGTCTCACCATCCACAACGAAATATCGACCTGGTGCATCAGGATTGCGTGTGACTGTAATCGGATGCAACTGTCGGATGGCCGCGATCTGACTTGCGATCTCACGCACTCGTTCAGCAGATCGGTGGACGCGCGCGTTCCAAGGATGAGTGTCCAATAGATCGATAGGGACAATTCGTCCCAACTCACCGCCTTGCGAACCGGAGTCTTCATGCTGATTCGGTTGCGCGTCGGCCGCAGGTGACGGCGAACTCGCGTCGTTGTCCGCGATCAAGTCGTCCAACGAGCGATTTGGCCTTGTCGGAGGCGTATGCAGCACCATACCCTGCTCGCTGCGAGCGCTGTTTCGGCTTCGCAGTTGGGCAACGAAATCCGCGTCGCTTGTACTCTTACCCATCGATGAGTCCCATTCGGTTCAGAAGGGCGTCGGCACTTTCGCGAAGCTCGGCTGCTGCCTGGCTGCTAGGCTTCGAAAGCACGAGCGGGAGCTCAGACTCTCCAGTCAGCGCTTTTGGAAAGTCCTCGCTTCGGCGGATGGAGCGGTCAAGCCAGGAATCGCGGTAGGTCTGGGTAATGGTCATCAATTGACCCATGACCCGCACCCGATTAGGGTCGAAAAAATTCCCAACGATGATAAGTTCAGGACTCCTATCAAACTGATCATGCATGTCCGTCAGAACGCTGGAAAGATACGACAGAGCCTTCGTCGAAAATTTTTCCATCGAGACGGGCGAGATCACATAGTCAGATGCAAGCAAGGCACCGCGAGTAATACGGTTCTTCGCCGGTGCCGCATCGAACAGGATGACGTCATATTCAGAAACGTCAAAGTGTCGATCTTTCTTGGCGAGCCCTTCCTTTACCAGCTTCGCAACAATAAGGTCGGCATTGCGGCCTTCTAGCGTTTCGTACGTCAACATCGTGTCCAGGCGGTCCAGATTGAGGTCAGCCGGAACGACGTGAGGGCCGTATTCGCCATACGGTTTTTTAAGTGCTTCTTGCAGGGTCACACGCCCTGTCGGGTAGTTCGGAATCAGATTGCCGAAGTGATATTCGACGATTCGAGACTGGCTGATCCCAGCCTCGACTGCTTCCTCTGGCGTCAGTTCAGAGTCGTAGCCGAAACTGAGCGTGAGGTTTGCCTGAAAATCGAGGTCGATAATGAGTGTGCGGAGGCCCTTGAGCGCGAAGATGGTCCCGAAGTTACTCGCGAGCGTCGTCTTGCCGACACCGCCTTTCGGCGCGTAGACGGTGGCTACAACCTGCTTTCTCTTTGTCGTCTTGCTGCGCCGGTTTGCGCGATACCGCGCGAGCTCGAAGATATTCTCGATTGAGAACAATCTAGTCTTCGGACCAGCCTCTTGTCGAGCGACCTCAATGCCGGATTCATCCACCATTCGGCGAACTGTATCGCTCGTGGTGGCAAGCAACTGGGCGGCTGCCTGAACCTTAAAGGGCTTTGTCGACAAGGCGTACCTCGAAGCATTATTAATGTTGGCTCGATTGTGTCGCCTGGTAGTTTTTTCTGCAAGGTTTTTCTTTGTTTTTTCGAAAATATCCTTGCACGCAGAGAAAATCTTGGCCGCCGGTACTCCGCTTTGGGTTCAATGGCGTCCCTAGCAAACAGGCGGAAACCGGGAAAGGCAGGAGTTTGGCTAGCGGATTTATGCAAAAATCGCTTTAATAATCCAGCGACCTAGCTAGTTTGTCCATCATCTTTGCAAAGTCGGCAATATGGTGTCTGAGCCGGCTCAGACACCTTTTCGGGTCAATAGCCCGCTTCTGACTGACTGCAGTGCACCTAAGTGTCTGAATAATCGGCGAAACGTTGTTGCACAACCGGCACACATAACCGGAACCATGTCTGTGCAACGCGTGCAATCGCTAATGCAGCCGAACTGCGTCAGTCTAGCGGCGCATAGAGTATGAGAAAGCATTAAAAGCTCACGAATTTCTGCGCCATTCCGCGGTATGTGCCTGAGCCGGCTCGGCCGTCCGTGACCCTCTTGGGCAGCACCGAAAAGCGGTGATAAATCGCATCTCTTTCGCAGGCACTGTCACGTTAAATTGCTCGCGACGTAAAACAGTGAGGGGCAACGCGCTTGCTCAGAAAACGGGCGGAACTTGGGTGATCTCTGTGAAGCGATGCCAGGCGGCGAAGCGTGTAGCAAGCTGTTTGCGATAGAGCGAGGCGCGTAGCAGGTGTCGCTTCAGCGCGAAGTGCTGCCGGATCGGACCGAAGCTCGATAGGAAAGCCTGCGTGCGCTCTGGATCGCGAAAGCCACGCATGCGTCGCTCGCGTTCGCGGGTCGGCTGATGACTGTTTTCGGCCCGGTTATTGACCCGCGCGCTGGCTTTGACAAAGATGTGCTTGACGCAAGCCAGTGCGGGAATCTCGGCTTTCGCCGCCCGATAGCTGCGCAACTGGTCAGTAACGATCTTGCGCGGTACCTCAGAGCACGCGGCAAGCACGCGCCTGAAAAACCGCTTCGCTGCTGCCTTGTCGCGGTGCTTCTGTAGCAGGATATCGAGTTCAGCACCGTGTTGATCGACGGCGCGCCACAACAGGTAAGGCTCACCGCGCAACGTCACAAATACTTCGTCAAGGTGCCATGTGGTGCCGGGCTTGCGACGCCACGCTTTCACACGGTGTGCGAAGCACGCGCCGAACTTATCGCACCAGCGTCGTACCGTTTCGTAGCTGACGATAACCCCGCGCTCGAACAGCAGCTCTTCGATATCGCGCAGGCTGAGCTGGAACCTGAAATGCCAACGCACCGCGCAACTGATGACCGATGCGGGAAAGCGATGACCGTGGTACAGCGATTTTGCATTTTTCATCATGCGATCTTACCCGACCATCTCGATAACGTGACAATGCCCGCAGGGGATCATCAACGCAGGTCACAAGAACCTGCGTATCGCATCGGTGATGCGGCCCACCGCGATCGACGGCAACGCGCTTTCGATCCGCAAGCATCGCGACAAGCACCTCTCGCTGCACGACTACGTGGACATGGGCGCATTCTCGCTCCTGAACGCCCGCAAGGAAAAGGAACTCGACCTCTTCCCGCCGGGCATCCAGGACCACGCTCTGCGCGAGGCGCTGAGCGCGATGGTGCGGGCACGCCGCAATGTCCTCGTCGCCGGCGGCACCTCGTCGGGCAAAACCACGTTGCTCAACGCGCTCAATGCCGAGATTCCTGAAGACGAACGCGTCATCACGGTCGAGGACACGATGGAACTGAAGCTGACCGCGCCCAATCGCGTGCGGCTTCTGTCGAACCCCGACAAGGGCGTGACGACGCAACTGCTCGTGGCCCTGTGTCTGCGCTTCCGGCCCGACCGCATCATCGTCGGCGAAGTGCGAAGCGGAGAGGCCTATGACTTCATCCAGGCGCTGAGCACCGGCCACGACGGTGGGATGGGCTCAATCCACGCCAACGACGCGCGTGGCGGTCTGAGCCGACTCGAAAGTCTCGCGATGCTCGGCGTGCCGCCTGGCAGCCGGTGGGAACTGGCAGATATGCGCAAGGCGGTGGCCGACTGCTTCCACTACGTCATTCATCTTCGCCGCACAGGCGAGCTGCGTCACGTTTCCGAAATCCTCGAAATCAAGGGTTTCAGGGACGGCGACTACGTTCTCAACCGCGTTTTCTAACCCATCGGAGTGACATTGAATGAAGAAGTATCTGTCTGAATTTCTCGCTACCGAGCGCGAGCGCACGCAAGCGTTGAGCCGCTTTATCTGGACACGCTTCCTCACCCGCCGTGAGCTGCGTTCGACCGTCGTTGCTGCTTCGCTCGCCGCATTCGCGCCGTTCGCGTCGGCCGTCGACCTGACCGACCTCGGCTCCGCGACGGACGTCATCTGTCTGATCTCGTCCTACATTAGTGGCCCGTGGCTTTACGGCATCGGCATCGTGCTGATCATCGTCGGCGCGGTCGCGATCGGCAACTCGGAAAGCACCATCGGCAAGATCATTTCGACGGTCTTCGTCGGACTCGGGCTCGCGGCGTGTGCGATCCCGATCGTGAAGAACCATCTGCACATCAACTACACCTGTACCTGAGCTCACATGCGTAAGCCCACACGCGTGAGCCGTTCGCTTTCGCTGCCGCGCCAGATGGGTGGGGCAGATCGTGGTCTCGCGATCGCCAACGGCACTGTCACGTTAATTTGCTCGCGACGTAATAGTGGGGGGCAACGCGCTTGCTCAGAAAACGGGCGGGACTTGGGTGATCTCTGTGAAGCGATGCCAGGCGGCGATGCGTGTGGCAAGCTGTTTGCGATAGAGCGAGGCGCGTAGCAGGTGTCGCTTCAGCGCGAAGTGCTGCCGGATCGGACCGAAGCTCGATAGGAAAGCCTGCGTGCGCTCTGGATCGCGAAAGCCACGCATGCGTCGCTCGCGTTCGCGGGTCGGCTGATGACTGCTTTCGGCCCGGTTATTGACCCGCGCGCTGGCTTTGACAAAGACGTGCTTGACGCAAGCTAGTGCGGGAATCTCGGCTTTCGCCGCCCGATAGCTGCGCAGCTGGTCAGTAACGATCTTGCGCGGTACCTCAGAGCACGCGGCAAGCACGCGCTCGAAAAACCGCTTCGCTGCTGCCTTGTCGCGGTGCTTCTGTAGCAGGATATCGAGTTCGGCACCGTGTTGATCGACGGCGCGCCACAACAGGTAAGGCTCACCGCGCAACGTCACAAATACTTCGTCAAGGTGCCATGTGGTGCCGGGCTTGCGACGCCACGCTTTCACACGGTGTGCGAAGCACGCGCCGAACTTATCGCACCAGCGTCGTACCGTTTCGTAGCTGACGATAACCCCGCGCTCGAACAGCAGCTCTTCGATATCGCGCAGGCTGAGCTGGAACCTGAAATACCAACGCACCGCGCAACTGATGACCGATGCGGGAAAGCGATGACAGCGATTTTGCATTTTTCATCATGCGATCTTACCCGACCATCTCGATAACGTGACAATGCCCTGATGAGGCATACTTCGCGACGCTGCCAGCGATCAAATCGGCAGCATGATCGCCCCGGACGTTCCACTTAAAAATCTCGGGACCCTGTCCGAACAAGCGGCACCACCTCTAATGGGACCTTGCTAAAAGCCTTTGGCCTTGCCGAAGGGGAGCGTTATAGTGCGTATAAGACCGTCCTTTCGGTACCGTTGGGCGGCTCCTCCGACCGAGATTCTTCGAATATCCATTCGTCGGCTTCCCGACAAATGTGCGTGTTCTTAAAAGGACAGTTTCGGCCCTTCGGCTCACCGGCTCGTTCGGCATCGGGGTTTACAAATGCTGCGATGAATCTTGCTTTATCAGCACCAACCAGTGAATACGCGAAATGGACGATGCGGTGTGGGACCATTCGACGTCCCGCAAGAACCGCGCCCGGCTGCTGGCACGATGTCACTCGTGGGTTTGTTCAACGAGACAGTGGAGACGGCTCATGCGCGCGGCTAACGGCATTGTCACGTTATCGAGATGGTCGGGTAAGATCGCATGATGAAAAATGCAAAATCGCTGTACCACGGTCATCGCTTTCCCGCATCGGTCATCAGTTGCGCGGTGCGTTGGCATTTCAGGTTCCAGCTCAGCCTGCGCGATATCGAAGAGCTGCTGTTCGAGCGCGGGGTTATCGTCAGCTACGAAACGGTACGACGCTGGTGCGATAAGTTCGGCGCGTGCTTCGCACACCGTGTGAAAGCGTGGCGTCGCAAGCCCGGCACCACATGGCACCTTGACGAAGTATTTGTGACGTTGCGCGGTGAGCCTTACCTGTTGTGGCGCGCCGTCGATCAACACGGTGCCGAACTCGATATCCTGCTACAGAAGCACCGCGACAAGGCAGCAGCGAAGCGGTTTTTCGAGCGCGTGCTTGCCGCGTGCTCTGAGGCACCGCGCAAGATCGTTACTGACCAGCTGCGCAGCTATCGGGCGGCGAAAGCCGAGATTCCCGCACTGGCTTGCGTCAAGCACGTCTTTGTCAAAGCCAGCGCGCGGGTCAATAACCGGGCCGAAAACAGTCATCAGCCGACCCGCGAACGCGAGCGACGCATGCGTGGCTTTCGCGATCCAGAGCGCACGCAGGCTTTCCTATCGAGCTTCGGTCCGATCCGGCAGCACTTCGCGCTGAAGCGACACCTGCTACGCGCCTCGCTCTATCGCAAACAGCTTGCTACACGCTTCGCCGACTGGCATCGCTTCACAGAGATCACCCAAGTCCCGCCCGTTTTCTGAGCAAGCGCGTTGCCCCCCCACTATTACGTCGCGAGCAAATTAACGTGACAGTGCCCGAGCCCGTTGTGCTGTTCGAGTACCAGCCGGGGCGCGGCCAGGAGCATCCCAAGAAGTTTCTCGGCGACTACAGCGGCATGCTGATGAGCGACGGCTACAGCGCCTGGCGCACGCTCAAAAAGGCAACGCACTTCGGATGCGTCGCGCACGCCCGGAGGCTGTTCGTCAAGGCGGACAAGGCGGCCGAGAAAAAAACGGACTCCGGCAAACAGAAGACACCTAACGCTCGCGTGGCGAAAGCGCTGGAATACTTCCAGGCCCTGTACCGTGTCGAGGCGCTCGCCAAGGACGAACTGCCTGACGGCCAGACGCGCGCTGATTACACATATGGCCTGCGGCAAAAGCATAGCGTGCCGGTGCTCGATGCCTTCAAGGCGTGGCTCGATGAGCTGGCACCCAAGGTACTGCCCCAGAGTCTGCTCGGCAAGGCAATCGCCTATACACGCAACCAGTGGCAATATCTGAGCCGCTACGTCACCGATGGTTGCGCCGCCATCGATAACAACGTTTGCGAACGAGACATCAGGCCGTTTGCCACTTCGAGGAAGTCATGGCTGTTCAGCGACACAGTTGACGGCGCAAAAGCGAGCGCGACAGTGTACAGCCTGATGTTGACGTGCAGAGCCTGCGGCGTCGAGCCGTACGACTACCTGCTACACGTACTCACCGAACTCCCGCAGCGCGCGCCGGATGCTGATGTAACCGACCTTCTGCCGTTCAATTACGCCCGGCAGCAGCAGGAAAAGGAAGGGACCGGCTGACGAACTGAATGGGCGTCGGCATGCTCGCCCACGTGCAGGCTCATCACCCCGATGCGGACATTGCCGGTTGACCCCGACCATCGCGATTCGGCTACGCTCGCCCGTCAGTTGCAAACAATTCTTTATTCGGTGTGTGTCACTGACCGGCATATTCGAGCCATTCCGGGATCGGCGTAATCGAGCCACCGGATGATCGCCGCAATCGGGCCACTCGATGATCGGCGTATTGGAGCCACCGCAGGATCGGCGTAATCGAGCCACGTAGCAGGCTCAGTGTTCTGTCGGGTGCCAGCCCGAAACGCATTTCGAATTTCCGCAACCCGGTACCTTCAGGCTTTTTGCCCGGAGGGCCGATGAGTCGAAGGAGGTTCGAAGTGTTTGAGTATCGACAGGTACTGGCGCGCATGCGTCAGGGTGATTCCGACCGCGACATTGCCAGCGCGCGCCTGATGGGGCGTGGGAAGCTGAAGACCGTCAGGCAAATCGCGCTCGCTCGGGGCTGGCTCGATCCCGGTCGGCCCTTGCCGGACGACGCCGAACTGGCAGCGATCTTCGGACACAATCCGAAGCTGCCGCGTAGCTGCGTCTCCACGATTGAACCGTTTCGCGATCTGGTCCGCGGCTGGTTTAACGCCGACGTGCAGGGCACGACGATCTTCAACGCGCTTCAGCGCAATCACGGCTATACGGGCAGCTATTCTGCAGTGCGGCGCTTGCTGCTGCACCTGAAGGCCGAGCGCGGCGCGAGAGCAACGACGATCCTGGAGTTCGCTCCGGCGCACGCAGCGCAGCTCGACTTCGGTGCCGGTCCCGTTTTGACACACGAATCCGGCGTACCGCTCAAGACATGGTTCTTCGTGATGACGCTGTGCTGGTTGCGGCACCAGTATGCAGAGCTCGTGCTGGATCAAACGGTCGAGACGTGGCTGGCCTGCCACCGGCGCGCCTTCGAATGGTTCGGCGGCCGCGTGGAGCGCGTGATCATCGACAACGCCAAATGCGCGATTACAAAGGCGTGTATGTACGATCCCGAGGTACAGCGCTCGTACGCCGCGCTGGCCGAGGGGTACGGCTTCCGGATCGATGCATGCCCTCCACACGATCCTGCGAAGAAGGGCGTCGTTGAGGCCGGAGTCAAATACATCAAACGATCCTTCTTGCCGCTACGCGAATTCCGCGATCTCGCCGACGCCAACCGTCAATTGCGCGACTGGGTGATGCAGCAGGCCGGCACGCGCGAGCACGGCACGACGCGCGAGCAGCCGCTTGCACGTTTCGCCATCGAGAAGCCGCTGCTCGCCGGACTGCCCGATGTGCCGCCAGTGCTGGCCGTATGGTGCGAGGTCAAGGTGCATACCGACGGGCACGTCGTCTACAGGAAGGCACTGTACTCGGTGCCGTTCACTCTCGTCGGCAAGCAGTTGTGGCTGAAGGCGACCGACACGGTCGTACAGGTGTTCCACCGCCATGAACTCGTCGCGACCCATCCGCGGCTGCGCACGCCCGGCGATCGCCACACGGTGCGTGACCACCAGCCGCCTGAAGCGCAAGCGTGGCTCGAGCACGATCCACAGTGGTGCCTGGCGCGGGCAAAGGATATCGGGCCGGCCTGCCACGCGCTCGTTCTCGCGATGTTCAACGACAAGGTGCTCGTCAACCTGCGCGGCGCGCAGGGCGTCGTGAGGCTTCGCGAGAAGGTCGGCGATCAACGGCTGGAGGCTGCGTGCGAGCGTGCGCTCGTGTTTGCCAGCCCCAGGTACCGCACCGTCAAGACGATCCTCGACAAGGGTCTGGACAGCCAGCCCACTGCAGCACCAGCGCCGACGTCTGCCGATACCTACCTGAACGGCGGCCGCTTCGGCCGTGACCTCCATTCCCTTCTGATCCATTGAACGTCCATGAATCCATGTCCAGAACTGAACACGATCCTCAAGCAGTTGCGCCTCTCGAGCATCCTCGACTCGCTCGAGCAACGCAACCGTCAGGCCATCGACGGGCAACTTGCCTACACGGATTTCCTCTCCATGCTGTTGCACGACGAGGTCGCACGGCGAGAGCAGAAGAAGCTCGGCGTGCGGCTCGCCCGCGCTGGCTTCTCCCTGGGCAAGACCCTCGAGAACTTCGACTTCGACCGCGTGCCCAAACTCAACCGCGCTCACATCCATGATCTCGCCACCGGCCGCTACAGCGACGAGAAGGTCTGCGTGCTGATGGTCGGCCAAACCGGCGTCGGCAAGTCGCATCTCGCGCAAGCCTTGGGCCACTGCGCCGCACGCCAGGGCCGCGATGTCCTGTTCATCACGCAAACCGAATTGCTCAAGAAGCTGCATGCAGCAAGGGCGACCGAACTCTATGAACGCAAGCTCCAGCAGTTTGTGCGCGTGCCGGTGCTGATCGTTGATGACTTCGCACTCAAACCTCTTCGTGCGCCCAACGACGAAGACTTCCATGACCTGATAGCCGCCAGGTATGAGCGCGCGGCGACGATCTTGACGTCAAATCTCGACTTCAGCGAATGGGGAGACGCGTTCCCCGACAACCGCATCCTCGGTGCTGCCACGCTCGATCGGCTACGGCATGGCGCCTACCGTGTCGTCATTGAGGGTGAGAGCTTCCGCAAGCCGAAACCGATGCCCGAAAACGGCGAAAACGCGGTTGCCAAATCAGGCAAAAAAACGCATTCTTGAGTCCCTTCGAAATCGCGTTTCGGGGCCATTCCAGGTGGCCTCATTACGCCGATCATCCCCGGCTCGATTACGCCGATCCGTGACAGTGTGCTGAAATCACCGCTTACAACGATCTTGCGCGGTACCTCAGAGCACGCGGCAAGCACGCGCCTGAAAAACCGCTTCGCTGCTGCCTTGTCGCGGTGCTTCTGTAGCAGGATATCGAGTCCAGCACCGTGTTGATCGACGGCGCGCCACAACTGGTAAGGCTCACCGCGCAACGTCACAAATACTTCGTCAAGGTGCCATGTGGTGCCGGGCTTGCGACGCGACGCTTTCACACGGTGTGCGAAGCACGCGCCAAACTTATCGCACCAGCGTCGTACCGTTTCGTAGCTGACGATAACCCCGCGCTCGAACAGCAGCTCTTCGATATCGCGCAGGCTGAGCTGGAACCTGAAATGCCAACGCACCGCGCAACTGATGACCGATGCAGGAAAGCGATGACCGTGGTACAGCGATTTTGCATTTTTCATCATGCGATCTTACCCGACCATCTCGATAACGTGACAATGCCGGTCGCACGAATACGAACTTTGCTAGACTCCGGCTGGCCCACCTTTACTGGCCGGCGTATCGCCGATACGCCAGTGTCAGCCTCGCGTCATATAAGTTACGTGTGAAATTTGACCCGTTGTATCCCTTCGCGAACGCAGCCCAATTCCCACCTTTCAGCGCAGCTAGCAAGCTGGCATCTGCTGCGACGAATCGCACAAAAGCGTCCAACTGATCGGCTTCGCTTCTTTCCATTCGTGCGACGAACTCGCCAATGCCCGAATAACCCAGACGCTTCCAATGATAGCCCATCACCTGAAACGCCCCCCAACTCGCTGACTCGTGTGCGGCACGGGCATCGACCAGCGCGGCATCGGCTAGGCGTTCATACTCGGCCGCGCCACCGCGATAGCCGCCGCGCATCTGTGAGCAGATGTTCGGATTAGTGGCGGCGATCGGTGCCGGGGGAATGCCGCGTGAATCTAGTCGTTGCCAGAAGATATGACGCTCGAACAGGATTTTCGGCCGGCCATCAAATAGGAAACCCGAGCCCGTCGATTCCACTTCATTGACGGCTCTTACACAGGCGACCGGCACTGCGAGCCGTTCGGCGGCCATTTCAATATCAGCATCGCGCAAGTGCTTAGGGTCTCGCCAGCCGTTTGCGATCGCCGCGAGCGTTTTCGGGCCCGCGATCCCGTCGATGACAAGGCCAACCTTCGCCTGCACGGTCTTAACGGTCGCTGCTGTCGCGTCATCGTAAACGCTCGTAAGCTCTAGCTGATAGCCGCAGCCCATGAGGCATCGTTGCAACAGGCCAACCTCGTACCCACAGTCGCCGAGACGATACGCTTTCATAAATGGTTACTCAGCAAAAAACAGCGCTGACACTGTCGCGCATGGCAAATACTCACGCCGGTCTGTGGGCTGGTTATGGCCTAATGCGAATACGGTGCGAGCCACCTTCACAAATGGATGCGCAATCCGCGCTTTTCATTCTTTAAACGGGAGTCCGTCGGTAATATTCAGGACGCTTGAAAGAAACGGTTCCTCTACACAGGCAGGCACGTCCGCACTTGCACGATACTTAGTGGCGAACTCCGCTGGCGAGAGGTAATTAAGAGCGCTGTGAGGTCTGTCCTCATTATATTGCCGACGCCACGCCGAGATGATCGACCGAGCGTGAGAAAGATCAACAAAGCGGTGCAAATTAAGGCATTCATCACGAAATTTTCCGTTGAACGATTCGATGTACGCATTCTGCGTTGGCTTGCCAGGCTGAATAAATTTCAACGCAACTCCATTTCGGTACGCCCATTGGTCCAACTCCAGGCTCGTAAATTCTGGCCCGTTGTCCGTTCTCAGCGCTCCAGGATAGCCCCTAAAACGAGCTGCGCAGTCCAACGATCGAGCCACATGCGAGCCCAAAATGCAGCGGTCCGCGACAATGTCAAGAGCCTCTCTGGTGAAAACATCCACGATGGTCAAGCACTTCAGACGTCGCCCATTTGAGATGGTGTCCATTACAAAATCAATCGACCAAATTTCATTGGGGCCGCTCGGCAAAGCGAGCTTCTCACGTTCAACCATGACGCCGCGGCGCTGCCTACGCCGCCGCAAAGGCAAGCCAGCCTGCTGATAAAGGCGATACACCCGCTTATGGTTGACGTGGATGCCTTCGCGTTCAATCAGTGCATGCAGCCGCCGGTAGCCGAATCGGCAGCGCTCATGCGCCAGTTCCATGAGGCGCGCCGTCAGCTCCTTGTTCTTGCAGTCCGGAGTCGCTTTGTAATGCAACGAGCTGCGAGAAAGCCCTACAAGCCGGCAAGCGTGTCGCTCCGAGATGTCGACATTTTTCCGGATCGACAGCACTGCCTCGCGCTTGGCTTGCGGGCTCAGAGCTTTGCATTGATGGCGACCTTCAACGCCTCTACTTTGAGTGTTGCGTTGGCTAGCAACTTATTAAGCCTAGCATTCTCGGCGTGCAACGCCTTGAGGCGACTGGCGGCCGGTATCGCCATGCCTCCGAACTTTGCACGCCACGCGTAGAACGATGCGTCGCTGAAACCATGCTCTTTGCATAAATCTTTGACCTTTTTACCTGCTCGGGCTTCTTTCAGAAACCCGATGATTTGCTGTTCCGTAAAGTGCTTCTTCATGTTCGTCATGCTATCCGAAACTGAACTGGACGACGGCGGGCCCTGACTCACCGTGTCGGAGAAGGGGCCATAAGCGATACCGGCACAAACTCACTGCGTGAAAGTCATGGCCTGCGGCGGATCACCCTTGCTTTGCAGATAGCTCAGTCCAACCTGCGAGGCAATGTTGATGGCGTCGCTGAGGCAGCTTTTTCCAATCGCAGGTGACATCTGGCCCGCTCGATAGCCTTTGCCTTGAAGGAAGCTCAACGCAACGGAAATGGCCAAATGAAAAGCATCGCAAAGCCAACCCTTGGCGCCGACCGATATCGTTTTGGGAGTTTGATACCCCTTGCTTGCTATGAATGCATGCGCTACCTCGCCGGCGGTAGAGATTGCATCGCTGATACTGTTCTTCCTGTACGTGGCCGACGCCTGGTTGAACTGGTTATCCTTGTCTAGTAAGGATATCACCGTGGGAATGGCCACGCTCATCGCCAAGCGCAACCAGTCGTTGTCGATGGGCAACCCCGTCGGTTCGGCTGAGCGCTGTCGACTCCAATGATCTTCCGCGTTCACGGCCTGCATCCCCGAGAGGGGAGTGCCGCTACCGACGACTTGTGGGGCCGACTGCCAATAGCCGCTATGCGGCATCGCCGCCGCTGCCATCGCGTCAGTTTCGGTGTGCGACAACCTATCCTCCGGGTTCGTGGTCTGCATCCCCGAAAGGGGAGCACTGCTACCGGCGACTCCTGGGGCCGACCGCCAATAGCCGGTATGCGGCATCGCCGCCGCTGCCATGGCGTCAGTTTCGGTGTGCGACAACCTATCCTCCGCGTTCGTGGTCTGCATCCCCGAAAGGGGAGCACTGCTACCGGCGACTCCTGGGGCCGACCGCCAATAGCCGGTATGCGGCATCGCCGCCGCTGCCATGGCGTCAGTTTCGGTGTGCGACAACCTATCCTCCGCGTTCGTGGTCTGCATCCCCGAAAGGGGAGCACTGCTACCGGCGACTCCTGGGGCCGACTGCCAATAGCCGGTATGCGGCATCGCCGCCGCTGCTATGGCGTCAGTTTCGGTGGGCGACAACTCGATCGATGGTTTTGACGTTGAGAACATGATTCGGTCCGGTGTGTGATCTGTTCAAGATAAGCCCGCTTTTCAACAGGTCCCATATTGCTTTTAACGCACCGAGCGTGTGCTACAACACGGTGCTTGCCACTTTGAAAGTGAGAAAGCCCCTATCTGCAAGGTTAGGCGGGGCCGCCGGCTCCTTGACGATGGGGGTCTGTTCGATCCCGGCCTGGCGCAGCTTCTCACCCGTCGCCTCGATCAACTGTGCAGACGTGCAATCGGTGCCCAGCAAGCGGACTGAATCGAGCAACGAGAAAGTGAAAGCTGACAGACCATTGGTTGACGGGAGGGACGACACTGCTTGTTGATCTGACAGGCATGCCGAGATAAGGAGGGCTTTCGAATCCGAACTTTCCAACGTGACTTTCTCAAAACTACCAACTTCCGCGTTGCCACAGAGTCCGTTTGTGACAGCAGTATCCTCGATATCTTGAACGGTAGGCGGCGTAATATGGCCGAACGGAATGTGAGCAACCGAAGCCGGAACGAATGCCGTGTCGTGCGGGTGCCAACATTTGGTTCGAAGTGTCTGCATATTGCCTTCTAGGTCGACCCAGGATTTCAACATTCCACCCGAGAAGCACGAATCCAACACAATAGTAAACATGCCTGCCGGAACATCCTTGGTCAATTCTGCTAGTTCATAGTCAAAAAAGAATTCTCCGTCATGAGAAACAAGTACCTCCCTATCAGTATTGTCGACTGCCAGTCTGTATCCATGTCCCGAAAAAAAAAAGACGAGACGGTCGCCAAGTGAGACGCTGGACACTAGTGCATTGACGTTGTCGATGAGATTCTTCTTTGTGGCTCCGTCATCCTTCAATACTTGAATTTCCGTGAACCCATATCCGTTCTCAAGCATCTTAGAGAACTCTTCTGCATCTCGATCGCAGCCTGGCAACTGATTGAGAGATGGATAGTTACTTATTCCTACCACTAACGCACGGTTAGCCATGCATACCTCCTATGGAAAGCCGGAACCGAGCGTCTGTACCGGGATCGCATCGGCATGCAGAACTTCGTGCCGCGAGATGTCCTGCCGCGCATTGACCAGCGGCTGCAACCGCACGGCGGGTACGCAGACCCCGAGGGTCTGTCGCGAGATCGCCAGACAGGGGAGCGCAGATTCCGTCCTGCCGGTAACGTTGCAGGTGATTTCCATCTTTGGAGAACTGCGTAAGGGCCAGCAGGCCGGCGGTGGGGGAGACCTGCGGCGGCATCGGCGCAAGAATAAGCATCTTGCGCGCTTTGGAGGCCCACTCTCTGTGGATATGCAGTTCGGCCATGAACATTCTCGGCGTATAGTTCAGCTTCTCACTGACGTCCTCGGTGACACGAACTCGCCCACAGCCGGATTGGCACGTCCCGGCATCTGCCTCATGATGAATGTCGGTTTCCTCGACGCCGAGCTTACACATGGTCGGGAAGGGCGGGCGACAAACCTTGATTCGGTGGTCAGGTAACCCACATCTTGACCCGGATGGGGACGAAGCGCGGCTGCGGCAGCTTACCGGAACGCGACTCGTTTGCGATGGTCTAGCATGCGTTCGCGCTCCGCGATGCCTAACAGATTCGCCGGCATGGCGCGCTCGTCTCCGTGGTGGACGCCGCAGACAGTCACACTCTCGCGGGCCTTCCTGCATCCCAGCCTGCACATGGTTGCCGCTGCTGCCTTGCAGCGCACGGGCAGCCGTGCATCGGCGCGCGAGCAGTTTCGATATGGCGGGCCATTGTTGGCATTCTTCCCAGCCGTTCATGCGTTCTCGTCCTAGTCATCATCAATCAATAGCGCGGCGGCTGAAGCCAGGGTCGCTTCTTCTGTGTAGCTGGGCTCAAGTCGTTTTATGCGCTCCCGGGTATCCTTTGTATCGGTACGAGCAGCACACATCTACGCTGCTTTGGTGAGGGGCAAGTCACAGCGACTGTGTGCAGACCCGGTGTCAACCGGTTTGTTGAACAACATGCTGCCTCACTACTGCAGGACTCGCCCAGAGGGCAGCGAAATAAATTTGCGCTTGACGAATATCGACGCGCCATCATTTGGCAGCGACATGCCCCACTTCTAGCAAACCTATTGCCCCCGCTTTGCAACCGTCCCCTTGATGTAGTGGATGGCTTGCTGAAATCTATCCGGCGTTGTCTGGGAGTTCCCGCGCCACGATGTGACCTTGCCCTGTTTCACGGACTCCATAGCTGACCTCTGGCCGCTGGCCCTCCGTGAGCGGCGAGTCAAATTTTTTTTTGAACGGCATCCGGATGACGCAGTTCAATTTCGAATGCAGTCTCGGGCATTGTAAAAGCCAAGCCAGTCGACGCTTTCATCGGCACTGTCGCGTTAAATTGCTCGCGACGTAAAACAGTGGGGGGCAACGCGCTTGCTCAGAAAACGGGCGGAACTTGGGTGATCTCTGTGAAGCGATGCCAGGCGGCGAAGCGTGTAGCAAGCTGTTTGCGATAGAGCGAGGCGCGTAGCAGGTGTCGCTTCAGCGCGAAGTGCTGCCGGATCGGACCGAAGCTCGATAGGAAAGCCTGCGTGCGCTCTGGATCGCGAAAGCCACGCATGCGTCGCTCGCGTTCGCGGGTCGGCTGATGACTGTTTTCGGCCCGGTTATTGACCCGCGCGCTGGCTTTGACAAAGATGTGCTTGACGCAAGCCAGTGCGGGAATCTCGGCTTTCGCCGCCCGATAGCTGCGCAACTGGCCAGTAACGATCTTGCGCGGTACCTCAGAGCACGCGGCAAGCACGCGCTCGAAAAACCGCTTCGCTGCTGCCTTGTCGCGGTGCTTCTGTAGCAGGATATCGAGTTCGGCACCGTGTTGATCGACGGCGCGCCACAACAGGTAAGGCTCACCGCGCAACGTCACAAATACTTCGTCAAGGTGCCATGTGGTGCCGGGCTTGCGACGCCACGCTTTCACACGGTGTGCGAAGCACGCGCCGAACTTATCGCACCAGCGTCGTACCGTTTCGTAGCTGACGATAACCCCGCGCTCGAACAGCAGCTCTTCGATATCGCGCAGGCTGAGCTGGAACCTGAAATGCCAACGCACCGCGCAACTGATGACCGATGCGGGAAAGCGATGACAGCGATTTTGCATTTTTCATCATGCGATCTTACCCGACCATCTCGATAACGTGACAATGCCGTTGCACGTGCTCAAGGAGCTGCCGCAACGGCTGCCCGACGCGGATGTGACGGACCTGCTGCCATTCAACTATGCGCGGCAGCAACAGGCCAGGGCACAGGACGGCTGACCCATCCAGCGCGCCTCGGCCGTGCCCCTATGCGCGCCCCTCAGTTGCACCATTCTCCGTTCGGTGTGCTAAAGCTGCCGCTTACCGCTGATCAGTGTCCCCGTATCCATTCCAAAACTGCGCGGCAGCGTTGGCCATGGCTTTATCTTTTTTCCGTAGATCGCGCTCGAGCGCGCTGATGCGAAGCCGAGTAGCCTTTGCCCCACCTAGTTTGACCTGTCCAAAGGCTCGCAGCGCGTCCTCGGCAGCAATGCTCCATAAATTGAACTCCATCAAACTCACCTTTTTTTCCCTCAACCACTCGTTCCTGCCCTTTATGTTGTCGCCGCAATTTATCGCCCCAGACAGCACCTCAAGCATTTTCCGCGGTGTCCATCCCAGCGCACGCGCGCTCTTGGCCATCGCTTGCGCGCGCCACATCTCAAGTGTGCGCAATGGCACACCCGTTTCCATTGAAACCACATCCAACGGTTTAATCGACGACAATATTTCGTTTGTTATCCGGTCCTTTTCGTCTTGATTAAGAGTCGGCACCTTTATCTCTCATTGCCCCCACGGTTCAAATACTATCGGACCACATCCATGCCGCTGTTGTGGGGGGGCAACCCACAGCGATTGTAAGAATGCAGCGCCGCTGATAACCAGATTGCTGTAGAACATGGTGCCCCATTGTTACAGGACTTGCCCAGAGCACAGCGAAATGATCAGTGCGGAAGCGAACTGCTGTCCGCACCTGTTTCCTCGCTTCGAGACGGCTGTATTACGCGAGCCGATCCTTACTTGACACAGGGGCCTAAGAGACGGTTTCATAAAGACTGCTGAACGCGTTGAAGAGTGTTCCAGCAGATCAGGCAACAGCCAAGTTTGAGGAACGCTTCGTGAATGTCAGCGCGACGTTCGAAGCGAATACGTAGACGACGGAAAGGCACTGTCACGTTAAATTGCTCGCGACGTAAAACAGTGGGGGGCAACGCGCTTGCTCAGAAAACGGGCGGAACTTGGGTGATCTCTGTGAAGGGGCATTGTCACGTTATCGAGATGGTCGGGTAAGATCGCATGATGAAAAATGCAAAATCGCTGTACCACGGTCATCGCTTTCCTGCATCGGTCATCAGTTGCGCGGTGCGTTGGCATTTCAGGTTCCAGCTCAGCCTGCGCGATATCGAAGAGCTGCTGTTCGAGCGCGGGGTTATCGTCAGCTACGAAACGGTACGACGCTGGTGCGATAAGTTTGGCGCGTGCTTCGCACACCGTGTGAAAGCGTCGCGTCGCAAGCCCGGCACCACATGGCACCTTGACGAAGTATTTGTGACGTTGCGCGGTGAGCCTTACCAGTTGTGGCGCGCCGTCGATCAACACGGTGCTGGACTCGATATCCTGCTACAGAAGCACCGCGACAAGGCAGCAGCGAAGCGGTTTTTCAGGCGCGTGCTTGCCGCGTGCTCTGAGGTACCGCGCAAGATCGTTACTGACCAGCTGCGCAGCTATCGGGCGGCGAAAGCCGAGATTCCCGCACTGGCTTGCGTCAAGCACATCTTTGTCAAAGCCAGCGCGCGGGTCAATAACCGGGCCGAAAACAGTCACCAGTCCAGAGCGCACGCAGGCTTTCCTATCGAGCTTCGGTCCGATCCGGCAGCACTTCGCGCTGAAGCGACACCTGCTACGCGCCTCGCTCTATCGCAAACAGCTTGCTACACGCTTCGCCGACTGGCATCGCTTCACAGAGATCACCCAAGTTCCGCCCGTTTTCTGAGCAAGCGCGTTGCCCCCCACTGTTTTACGTCGCGAGCAATTTAACGTGACAGTGCCGTCGTGAGACCTTCAACGGACCCCATAGTCTTTCAGTCGGCGCATTAAGGCCCCTGTGTCAAGCAAGGATCGGCTCGCGTAATACAGCCGTCTCGAAGCGAGGAAACAGGTGCGGACAGCAGTTTGAACCGCCCCGGGTTTTCCGGAGACTCCACTTCTTGAGAAAATGGAGCTATGGAAAACACGAAGAAGAAATCCCCAAGATACTCGCCGGAAGTGCGTGAGCGGGCTGTGCGAATGGTGCTGGAACATCAAGGCGACCGGGAATCGCAATGGAAAGTGATCGCGTCGATTGCGGCGAAGTTTGGCTGCTCGGGCGAGACGCTGCGTAGCTGGGTGCGCAAGGAGGAGCGGGATCGGGGTTTGCGCCCGGGCACGAGTACGCAGGAGCAGGATCGGCTCAAGGAACTGGAGCGGGAAGTACGTGAGCTTCGGCAGGTCAATGAAATCCTGCGCAAGGCGTCAGCGTATTTCGCACAGGCGGAGCTCGACCGCCGACCGAAGTGATGATCACGTTCATCGATGATCACCGGCACGTCTACGGGGTCGAGCCGATCTGCAGGGTGCTGCCAATCGCACCGTCGACGTACTACACCCATGTGGCTCGCCGCGCCAATCCTGACCTGGTGCCGCCGCGGGCCCAGCGTGACAGGATGCTCAAGGATGAGATCCGGCGCGCGTGGGAAGAAAACTTCCAGGTCTATGGCGCAGACAAGGTCTGGACGCAATTGAAGCGCGAAGGCATTGTCGTGGCGCGCTGCACGGTCGAGCGGCTGATGAAGCAGATGGGCCTGCGCGGCGTGGTGCGGGGCAAGACGGTACGTACGACAGTGAGCGATGGTTCGACGCCGTGCCCGAAGGATCTGGTGAAGCGGCAATTCACGGCCGAACGGCCCAATGCGCTGTGGGTTTCAGATTTTACCTATGTATCGAGCTGGCAGGGCTTCGTCTATGTCGCGTTCATCATCGACGTGTTCGCCCGACGCATTGTCGGCTGGCGCGTGTCGAGCTCGGCGCGCACGGACTTCGTTCTGGACGCACTGGAGCAGGCCTTGTACGAACGACAGCCGGCGCAGCAGGACGGGCTGATCCATCACAGCGACCGCGGCGTGCAATACGTATCGATCCGCTATACGGATCGGCTGGTCGAGGCGGGCATCGAGCCGTCGGTGGGCAGCGTGGGCGACTCCTACGATAACGCACTGGCTGAAACGATCAACGGCTTGTACAAGGCAGAGGTCATCCATCGCCTCGGACCGTGGCGCAATCTGCAGGCCGTTGAAATGGCGACGCTCGAATGGGTGGACTGGTTCAACAATCGTCGGCTCTTCGGCCCCATCGGCAACATTCCACCCGCGCAGGCCGAAGCCGCTTATTATGCAAATCTCGCTGGGTCTGCCGCCGTGGCATGACTCAAGCAAAATAGTCTCCGGGAAACCCGGGGCGGTTCAGTTCGCTTCCGCACTGATCATTTCGCTGTGCTCTGGGCAAGTCCTGTAACAATGGGGCACCATGTTCTACAGCAATCTGATTATCAGCGGCGCTGCATTCTTACAATCGCTGTGGGTTGCCCCCCCCACAACAGCGGCATGGATGTGGTCCGATAGTATTTGAACCGTGGGGGCAATGAGAGATAAAGGTGCCGCGTTATAAACAACCCTTGAAGGACCAGATCGCGAGCCGCTTGATACCGCCGATAAATGCCACGTTGGAAACGGTTTCAATGGAAACGGGTGTGCCAATGCACACACTTGAGATGTGGCGCGCGCAAGCGATAGCCAAGAACGCGACTGCGCTGGGAATAACACCGAAGCAAATGCTTGAGGCGGTGTGTCGGGCGATGCAGATGCCCGACGTAAAGCAGAGGGAGGAGTGGTTGAAGGCAAGTAAGCTGAGTTTGATGGAGTTCACTTTATGGAGCATTGCTGCCCAGGACGGGCTGCGAGCCTTTGGACAGGTCAAACGAGGTGAGGCAAAGGGTACCCGGCTCCGCATCAAGGTGCTCGAGCGCGATCTACTCAAGAAAGATCAAGCCATGGCCCACGCTGCCGCGCTGTTTTTGGATGGGTACGGGGACTCGATAACGTGACAATGCCCTTTGGTCCTGTCGAAGGGGAGCGTTAGTATTGACGGAGCTTGGGGCGCGAATTGCCCCGCGCGTCAGAACGTGGCTCGCCAGTACCGAACAATTGTCCAACGACATCCGGAGCACGGCGGGAGAGCCGTGAGCTTGCCCGCAAAAAATGGATCCCTTGCTGAGTATGTAAAACTCACGCAAGGAGGAAGGAAAGATGGGTAATCCGAGAGCACGGTATACGCAGGAATTCATGATAGAAGCCGTGCGCATGGTCCGTGGGGGCCAGAGCATGGCGGCCGTGGCGAAGATACTGGGCATCAGCCCGAAGACGCTGCACAACTGGGTGAAGGCCGATGCCGCTGGCAAGCTGAACGGCGCAGGCAAGCAGGTTTCTCCGGAACAGATGGAGATTGCCCGGCTGCGCGCGGAGTTGGCACGCGTGAAGATGGAGCGTGACATATTGGAAAAAGCCACGGCGTACTTCGCAAAGGTGTCGGATTGAAGTACGCCTGGATTGAGCTTCACAGCCGACAATGGCCGGTTTCCCTGACCTGCCAGGTGCTGGGTGTCAGCCCCAGCGGTTACCACGCCCGCAAGGCCCGGGACGTCGATACGGACCGTCCTCGGCGACGCATCAGCAACGATGCCCTGCTGGTCCACATCAAAGCCGTGCACGCGAAATCCAAAGGCGAGTACGGCTGGCCGCGCGTGTGGAAGAAGCTGCTTGCTCAAGGCATTCGCGTCAGCAAGGACCGTGTTCAGCAGCTCATGAAGCTGCACGGCATCAAGGCAAAGACGAAACGCCGCTTCAAGGCCACTACCGACAGCAACCACAGCCTGCCGGTCGCACCGGACCTGCTGCAACGTGACTTCTCTCCCGCACGTCCCGACCAGGCCTGGAGTACGGGCATCACCTATATCTGGACCGACGAGGGCTGGCTGTATCTGACGGTCATCCTCGACCTGTTCAGCCGTCAGGTGGTGGGCTGGTCGATGCAGCCGCACATGCGCACGGAGCTGGTGTCGGACGCGCTGCGTATGGCGTGGTTTCGTCGCCGTCCGGAAGCGGGCCTGATCGTCCATAGCGACAGGGGTAGCCAGTATTGCAGCCATGATTTCCAGGACCTGCTCAAGGGCTACGGCATGCGCAGCTCGATGAGCCGTCGAGGAAATTGCTGGGACGCGCCGACCGAGAGCCTGTGGGGTTCGCTCAAGCGTGCGCGCATCCTCGGCCAGCGCTTTGCAACGCGTCGCGAGGCGATGGATGAAGTGGTCGATTGGTTGAGCTTTTACAATCATTCGCGCTTGCACTCGACGTTGGGCTACGTCAGCCCGATGCAATTCGAGCAGGACTGGTACGCCGCCCACAACCAACGGGTGGCATAATCTCCGCTCAGTTAAGGGATCCGAAATTCGCGGGCAACGTCACGGAGACTCCACTTCTTGAGAAAATGGAGCTATGGAAAACACGAAGAAGAAGTCCCCGAGGTACTCGCCGGAAGTTCGTGAGCGGGCTGTGCGAATGGTACTGGAACATCAAGGCGATCGCGAATCGCAATGGAAGGTGATCGCGTCGATCGCAGCGAAGTTCGGTTGCTCGGGCGAGACGCTGCGTAGCTGGGTACGCAAGGAAGAGCAGAATCGGGGGTTGCGCCCAGGCACGAGCACGCAGGAGCAGGATCGGATCAAGGAACTGGAACGGGAAGTGCGTGAGCTTCGGCAGGTCAATGAAATCCTGCGCAAGGCGTCAGCGTATTTCGCACAGGCGGAGCTCGACCGCCGACCGAAGTGATGATCACGTTCATCGATGATCACCGGCACGTCTACGGGGTCGAGCCGATCTGCAGGGTGCTGCCAATCGCCCCGTCGACGTACTACACGCATGTGGCCCGCCGCGCCAATCCGGGTCTGGTTCCGCTGCGGGCCCAGCGCGACAGGATGCTCAAGGACGAGATCCAGCGTGTGTGGGAAGAAAATCCAGGTCTACGGCGCAGACAAGGTCTGGAAGCAATTGAAGCGCGAAGGCATTGTCGTGGCGCGTTGCACGGTCGAGCGGCTGATGAAGCAGATGGGCCTGCGCGGTGTGGTGCGGGGCAAGACGGTCCGCACGACAGTGAGCGATGGGTTCGACGCCGTGCCCGAAGGATCTGGTGAAGCGGCAGTTCACGGCCGAACGGCCCAATGCGCTGTGGGTGTCAGATTTTACGTATGTATCGAGCTGGCAAGGCTTCGTCTATGTCGCGTTCATCATCGACGTGTTCGCCCGGCGCATTGTCGGCTGGCGCGTCTCGAGCTCGGCGCGAACGGACTTCGTTCTGGACGCACTGGAGCAGGCCTTGTACGAACGACAGCCGGCGCAGCAGGACGGGCTGATCCATCACAGCGACCGCGGCGTGCAAGACGTATCGATCCGCTATACGGATCGGCTGGTCGAGGCTGGCATCGAGCCATCCGTGGGCAGCGTGGGCGACTCCTACGATAACGCGCTGGCTGAAACGATCAATGGCTTGTACAAGGCAGAGGTCATTCACCGCCTCGGGCCGTGGCGCAATCTGCAGGCCGTTGAAATGGCCACGCTCGAATGGGTGGACTGGTTCAACAATCGCCGGCTCTTCGGCCCCATCGGTAACATTCCACCCGCCGAGGCAGAAGCCGCTTATTATGCAAATCTCGCTGGGTCTGCCACCGTGGCATGACTCAAGCAAAACAGTCTCCGGAAAACCCGGGGCGCTTCACGATCCGGCAGTACTTTGCTTTGCCCAGACATCAAATGAAAGCGGCAAGTCATCGTGCCGCACTCCAGGAACGCTTCGCCACATGGTACGGTTGGACTGGAACTGCCTCAATCGGTAAGGCTATTTAATAAGGAAACTACCATTACTGGTGCGCGTACAGTCTACGTTCGTCAACTTGACAAAGCCGCTTCGCGTCTTCATTTCCCGCTTCGCGGTCGGTCGTGGACGACTTTGACGAATCTGATACTCTATTTCTGAGCCGCTTGGCACACGACCTCTATTTTTGTTGTCCCACAAATCTTCCTGGAGAGAAACAATGGCGGCATTAGTCCACGACAGCGCTCAGTTGACGTCTACTGATCCCACCGCACAGTTGGATTGCCGGGAGGTCTGTCCCAGTCCAGATCAGATTGGGGCAGACAAAAAGCGGTGGTTGGCCAACTTAGACCTAGATTACACAACAGTAGCGAAAGGAGAAGAACAAACGAGTCCGGAACAAGCGGCAGGCACCCTAAGCTCGTATATGGGAAATAACGGGTGGAGACGGATGGAGGCGGGTGGTCTATATTGGCTCGCAGAAAACACCGACGGCAACGTACCGCCAAATGTCTCAGAGGCGGCGAGATACATGATGCGAAACCCAGACGTCTTTCGCCAGATCGAAACGCACTTAACAGGAACTATCGATGGTATAGCTACTAGTGGGGACCTCAACTGGGCTGCAATGGGCGGGCTGAACCAGCGGAACTGACCCGCG
Source organism: Paraburkholderia sp. JPY465 (assembly GCF_050436725.1). Lineage (NCBI taxonomy): Bacteria > Pseudomonadati > Pseudomonadota > Betaproteobacteria > Burkholderiales > Burkholderiaceae > Paraburkholderia > Paraburkholderia sp. JPY465. The sequence goes on along the minus strand of NZ_JBNDMT010000005.1, from coordinate 82,223 downwards.
AGTTATTGTCGAAAGTGGTGTACGCGGGATCGGGGGAAATTTGAGAAGGCGGTGGCGGTTTAGCTGAGAATGTTGCTTGTCGAAGGCACAACCAGCGAACCCGGCGAGAGCCGGAACCGACCACCATGAAGAAGATTACAGAAGAAGCGACTGGCAGTAAATCGGAAACGAAGAGTGTGCTCGATGAGCTGATCCAGCAAGGCGCGCGGCAGATCATCCAGCAGGCAGTCGAAGCGGAACTGGCGACTATGCTTGAACAGTACAGCAACGTAAAGTCCATCGATGGCCGGCGTGCCGTGGTACGCAACGGTTATCTGCCAGAACGCGAGGTCGTCACAGCGATCGGTCCGGTCACGGTACCGAAAGTCCGGGATCGTTCGGGTTCGGGCATCCATTTCAATTCGGCGATCGTACCGCCGTACGTGCGCAAGTCCGCGCGCGTGTCGGCAGCGCTGCCGTGGCTGTACCTGCGAGGGCATTGTCACGTTATCGAGATGGTCGGGTAAGATCGCATGATGAAAAATGCAAAATCGCTGTACCACGGTCATCGCTTTCCCGCATCGGTCATCAGTTGCGCGGTGCGTTGGCATTTCAGGTTCCAGCTCAGCCTGCGCGATATCGAAGAGCTGCTGTTCGAGCGCGGGGTTATCGTCAGCTACGAAACGGTACGACGCTGGTGCGATAAGTTCGGCGCGTGCTTCGCACACCGTGTGAAAGCGTGGCGTCGCAAGCCCGGCACCACATGGCACCTTGACGAAGTATTTGTGACGTTGCGCGGTGAGCCTTACCTGTTGTGGCGCGCCGTCGATCAACACGGTGCCGAACTCGATATCCTGCTACAGAAGCACCGCGACAAGGCAGCAGCGAAGCGGTTTTTCGAGCGCGTGCTTGCCGCGTGCTCTGAGGCACCGCGCAAGATCGTTACTGACCAGCTGCGCAGCTATCGGGCGGCGAAAGCCGAGATTCCCGCACTGGCTTGCGTCAAGCACGTCTTTGTCAAAGCCAGCGCGCGGGTCAATAACCGGGCCGAAAACAGTCATCAGCCGACCCGCGAACGCGAGCGACGCATGCGTGGCTTTCGCGATCCAGAGCGCACGCAGGCTTTCCTATCGAGCTTCGGTCCGATCCGGCAGCACTTCGCGCTGAAGCGACACCTGCTACGCGCCTCGCTCTATCGCAAACAGCTTGCTACACGCTTCGCCGACTGGCATCGCTTCACAGAGATCACCCAAGTCCCGCCCGTTTTCTGAGCAAGCGCGTTGCCCCCCACTGTTTTACGTCGCGAGCAATTTAACGTGACAGTGCCTGGGCGACTCCTACGATAACGCGCTGGCTGAAACGATCAATGGCTTGTACAAGGCAGAGGTCATTCACCGCCTCGGGCCGTGGCGCAATCTGCAGGCCGTTGAAATGGCCACGCTCGAATGGGTGGACTGGTTCAACAATCGTCGGCTCTTCGGCCCCATCGGTAACATTCCACCCGCCGAGGCAGAAGCCGCTTATTATGCAAATCTCGCTGGGTCTGCCACCGTGGCATGACTCAAGCAAAACAGTCTCCGGAAAACCCGGGGCGCTTCAATCTGAGCCGCTACGTCACTGACGGGCGAGCCGCAATAGACAACAACGTCTGCGAGCGCGACGTCAGGCCGTTTGTCACGTCGAGGAAAAGCTGGCTGTTCAGCGACACAGTTGACGGTGCATAAGCCAGTGTTGGCGGCGGCGTAAATCCGACACCAGACGGCGGCGCAAGGTTGAGTTAAACACTGGACCATGCGCCGCAGGCATTGCCGCCCGCAGGGCGAGTAAAGCAGGATCAGAACCCGCCCTCGACGTCGTCGATATCGGCGTCGGTGGGCGGTGAACGCTGCACGCGGATCAGCTCGTGTAACTCAGCGCCGTAACGCATCCAGATGCGCGCGCGCAGATCGCTGAGCAGCTCGAACACGGCGAACGCCTGCTGGGGTGACCAGTCGGCGTCAATCAGGAAGTCCAGCCCGCGAGACAGGCCCGAAGGCAGGTGCGTGCGGCGGCTCACGGCTTCTTCTCCGGGCGCGCAGCGTTACGCCTCCTGGAGCGCTGCTCGGCCCGCTCGCGCGCTTCCTTGACGCGATACGACTCGCCCTCGATCGCGATGACCTCGGCGCGATGCACGAGGCGATCGACCAGTGACACGACGCAGGCTGCATTCGGGAACACCTCCGACCATGCTGCAAACGGTTTGTTCGTTGTAACCACTGTGCTCGCGGCGCCGTATCTGCGGCTCACCAGCTCGAACAGCAGGTCGGCATGGCGGTTCGAGTACGTAAATCGACACTCGCACTGAACCTCGCGTACCAGTCGCTCATACACGGCTACACGGCGCTCTTTACCACTGCTGGCCAGATGCTCGGCGAACTGGCCGCACTCGACAGTGACTCGGCGCTGCGCCGGCGCCTGCATCGCTACGCTTCGCCCGAAGTGCTCCTGATTGACGAGGTGGGCTACCTTACCCACGCCGTTCGGCCCGATCAGCACGACGTTGGACTTCTCCCTGACGAACTCGAGCGCCATCAGTTCCTCGAGCGCGCCGCGGTCAATCCGTTTGGGCCACGCCCAGTCGAAGTCTGCCAGCGGCTTGAAGTTGCCCAGGCGGGCGTCGCGGATTCGTCGCTCGAGCGAACGGCGCGCGCGTTCCTGCTCTTCCCACTGCAGCAACGGCTCGACCCATGACGCGTCGGCGATCTCGCTCCAGTGCGCCAGCAATCCATACATCCGCAACGCATTGGCACGCTCCTGCAACTGCTCAGTCCTGTTCATCATCGGCCTCCCGCGTGAGCTGGTCATAGATGTCGAGCCGGTGTGGCGTCACGCGCCTGTCCTTGTCGCGCACGTGTTCCGGCAGCTTGATGGCGATGGGCGGAGGGGCTCCCCGGGCAGCCCGCCGGCGCTCCAGCGCCAGGCGCACCGGGTTCTGGTGCGGCGCGGCGCCGCTCGCGAGGGTTTCCTCGATCGCGGCCTGCAGTTCGGCGGCGCCATACCGGTCGAGCAATCGCAGCAGCTGCGCGGTAATGTTGCCCAGATTGCTGCCGCGTTCGGCCGCGCGCAGCATCAGTGTCCGGGTAGCCGGCGCGGCGTGCGCGAGATGGTCCAGGCCGCGGTGGTGGCGAGCCTCACGTTTGTGCTCCACCAGCGCATCGATGTGCGTCGCGATCTCGATCTGCGCGCCGCGGTCGTAACTGCGAGCATGCTCGGCGACGATATCGGCGCCATCGAGGATGCGCACCTGATGCGGGTCGGCACGAACCGTGAGCGTGCGTCGCACATGCGTGTGCGGTATCGAGTAGTCGTTCAGGTCGAAGCGCACATAGGGCGTCTTGCCGGCTGTCACGGCAAGCTGCAGTTCGCACGGGTACGGGTTCTCCGGCAATGCGAGCAGGCTCGGCTTCTCGCGCTCGAAGGCTTCGCGCACAGTGATGGCCGGATCGGCACTGTCACGTTAAATTGCTCGCGACGTAAAACAGTGGGGGGCAACGCGCTTGCTCAGAAAACGGGCGGAACTTGGGTGATCTCTGTGAAGCGATGCCAGGCGGCGAAGCGTGTAGCAAGCTGTTTGCGATAGAGCGAGGCGCGTAGCAGGTGTCGCTTCAGCGCGAAGTGCTGCCGGATCGGACCGAAGCTCGATAGGAAAGCCTGCGTGCGCTCTGGACTGATGACTGTTTTCGGCCCGGTTATTGACCCGCGCGCTGGCTTTGACAAAGATGTGCTTGACGCAAGCCAGTGCGGGAATCTCGGCTTTCGCCGCCCGATAGCTGCGCAGCTGGTCAGTAACGATCTTGCGCGGTACCTCAGAGCACGCGGCAAGCACGCGCCTGAAAAACCGCTTCGCTGCTGCCTTGTCGCGGTGCTTCTGTAGCAGGATATCGAGTCCAGCACCGTGTTGATCGACGGCGCGCCACAACTGGTAAGGCTCACCGCGCAACGTCACAAATACTTCGTCAAGGTGCCATGTGGTGCCGGGCTTGCGACGCGACGCTTTCACACGGTGTGCGAAGCACGCGCCAAACTTATCGCACCAGCGTCGTACCGTTTCGTAGCTGACGATAACCCCGCGCTCGAACAGCAGCTCTTCGATATCGCGCAGGCTGAGCTGGAACCTGAAATGCCAACGCACCGCGCAACTGATGACCGATGCAGGAAAGCGATGACCGTGGTACAGCGATTTTGCATTTTTCATCATGCGATCTTACCCGACCATCTCGATAACGTGACAATGCCGGTCCCGGATACTCTCTTCGCTCGATACGCTGATTAACTCCATCTTCGGCCCCTTCCGTACAGTTATTTACACAGGTCCAAGGCGCGCGATGATCGCGCTTCAAACCCAACTCCAAACCCTGAACCGGCCGCGTCGCATAGCCCGCGCGTGCGCTTGCGGCCGGGCGCATGATTTCCCACGTAAAGCGCTTCGATCCGACCGTCACCGTGCGCGGTAGCACGTCGATCCAGTTGCCAATGACGTCGCGCACCTTCGCCACCTCGAAATACTCCACGCCGACGGTTACCGGCGCGCCCGCCTCGCCATAGTGCCCGATCTTGTCGGACGCCGCGCGCGCCAGCCGTACGCGGTAGTTGCGCCCGCACGCAACACCACCCTGCGCGTGCACGTAGTGCTCCCACGCGACCGAAGCGTTTTCGCGGCCTTCGAAGGTCGCTACCCTGTTCACCGCGTTATGCGCCGCGATCACGTGCTTTGGCGCATCGGCCGGTACGCTCTGAACGCGGCGCAGTTCGCGCCACACCGTAACCGGTGGTCCGCCAATCTGCTGAAACTGGCGAATGCGCCAGCGCGTCGCCCACGCTTCGACGCGCGCCGATGTCTCGAGCGAATCATTTCCCTCGAGATCCTTCTTGAGCCGGTAGCCGTCGATGTTTTTCGCCACGTACTTTGCGATATAGCCCGCAGCGGTGCCTTTGGCGGGATCCATGGTTTTGAAGTCGCACCGTTTCTCCTGCGCGCCGGGTTCATCACCATCGACCGCGAGCGCGTAGCGGCGCACCATCGCGCGAACGGTCGCCTCATGCTTCGGTTCGTAGAAAAACAGGCAATGCCAGTGCGGGGTTCCGTCATGCTGGGGTTCAGCAATGCGGAACCCGTAAAGGTTCACCTGTCGCCGCGCGAGCGCTGCCCGGATGCGCGCCCATACCTTCGCCAGATAGCGCTGTGCTTCGTCCGGGGTCGTGCCGTCCCATTCGCCGTTGCTGCGCGAGCGGCCGCCGCGCGCGCCGACGGTCGTCATTCGGTGCATTTTTGACGGGCACGTCATGGTGAGGAACAGCCCCGCATGCCCGGTCGCGATGGCGATGCGCTCAAAGCCGTTGATGCGTGTCATCAGTTCCGCGCGCCGGATTGCCGCGTTCGCCGGTCCCTTCGCGGCGAGCTCCGCCAGCGTGAATTCCTGTTCCGTTTCGACGTTGCGCGCGCTGGTTGCCGCGAGCGCGGCCGCGTTGCGTTCGTTCTGCCACTGCCGGTCTAGCTTCGACACGTCCGACACGTAGCACTCCCGGCCGCGCCCGACGATGCCCAGCCTGATTGCCGCCGATTCGCGCGCCATCGCATGCGCGCGGCGCATCCGCCCCTTCCACCAGTGCGCCGCCACCATGCGCCGCACGGCGGGCACGTCCTCATAGCGCTCCGCTTCCGGTGCCGCGATGCCATCCGCCACACAGAGCCGCGCGAGCGCCGCGCGCTGTTCGAACGCATCGAGCTCGGCCGGGCTTGCCGCCGCGCCCGCCGCGCGTACACAGTCGATCAGGGTCTCGGTCGGGTATTTCTGCTGCTCCGCTTCCAGCGCGATCAGCTTCACGCGGCACCGCTCCGCCGCGTTCCACGCCGCATTACAGAGTTCGCTGTCGGACGCATCAAGCGGCAATGCTTTCGACACGGGCCGCATCAGCGCGACGTCGGCGCGTAGCTGCTCGTTGGCCTTGCGCCGTGCAATCCCTTCGCCCGTAGTCGCAAGGGGATTGAACGAAGCACGGCGTTTCTCCCACGCCGATAGCAGACGGGCCGCCCACGGACGCGGAATATCCGCGACCAGTGAAGCGGCCCATTCATGCTCCGGTGTGAGTCGTGTAATCACAGGTCGAACGCCATCTGATCATGCGGCACGAGAAAAACTCTCGCCTCGCATTCGACGGCGCAATACCCTCTAGCACCTGCGAATGCACCGCATTGGCTGGGCGCGGCCCGACCGCGCACACGATGCCGCGCCACCCGTCGATGTAAGCGTACAACTCGCCGGTCGCGTCGATGCGTACACGGTCGCCGGTGCGGAATTTCGAGAGTAGCGCGACCATGTTTCAGCCCAGACGGGTCAGGTCGTCCGCGTGCGCTGTCGCGAACTTCACCGGGTTTGATGCGTCCGCATCGAGGCGGATCGTGTAGGCGTCTGCCGACCGGTCTGCCGCCTGAATCACGCCCGCACGCCCTGCGTCCGGATGCTTGCTGTCGGCCTTGATCAACACGTTATCCCACGGTTGCATGTGTGCTACTCCTGAAAGAATTGAGCGCGCGCCGGGTTGGTGTCGTGCGGTATCGGGAAATAATCGGGTCGAGCGCCTCACTCCGCGCTCGGTCGCTCGCCGGTGAGCGGCGCGGTGCCCATGCAACGGCAAAGGGATCAGTCGTCACAGTGGGTTCAGGCTGTTTTAATGCGCCCCGACGCACGTAACATTACGTCACGCTGGTGTAACTAGTCAATACCGCGAGACGTTGCATGCCATTGACGAGTTGCGTAAGGTAAACGCGGGTTCTCTTGACAAGCGGGATATGCATGAAAACGACAGTGGAATATCTGGACGCGGCTAAGGCGCGGTTGAGCATTGATTCCGACTATGCCGCCGCCAAAGCGCTAGGCGTGACGCGTGCCGCGGTTAGTCGGTATCGAACCGGTACGGGCACTTTTGATGACCTGACCGCCGCGCGCGTGGCGGAAATACTTGGCGTCGCGCCGATTGAAGTTATTGCCGCCGTGAACTATGAGCGAACCAAGGACGTTCGCGGGCGTGCAGTGTGGGAGTCGATCTGGGGAAAAGCGGCGGGGGCTATCGCGCTGAACTTGATCTTGTGCGCGGTTGGAGTGTCGGTAACCCCCACTTCCGAGGCGGCGGAATCAAGAAGTGAAACGATGTCCGTGAATCGGCACTGTCACGTTAATTTGCTCGCGACGTAAAACAGTGGGGGGCAACGCGCTTGCTCAGAAAACGGGCGGAACTTGGGTGATCTCTGTGAAGCGATGCCAGGCGGCGAAGCGTGTAGCAAGCTGTTTGCGATAGAGCGAGGCGCGTAGCAGGTGTCGCTTCAGCGCGAAGTGCTGCCGGATCGGACCGAAGCTCGATAGGAAAGCCTGCGTGCGCTCTGGATCGCGAAAGCCACGCATGCGTCGCTCGCGTTCGCGGGTCGGCTGATGACTGTTTTCGGCCCGGTTATTGACCCGCGCGTTGGCTTTGACAAAGATGTGCTTGACGCAAGCCAGTGCGGGAATCTCGGCTTTCGCCGCCCGATAGCTGCGCAACTGGTCAGTAACGATCTTGCGCGGTACCTCAGAGCACGCGGCAAGCACGCGCCTGAAAAACCGCTTCGCTGCTGCCTTGTCGCGGTGCTTCTGTAGCAGGATATCGAGTTCAGCACCGTGTTGATCGACGGCGCGCCACAACAGGTAAGGCTCACCGCGCAACGTCACAAATACTTCGTCAAGGTGCCATGTGGTGCCGGGCTTGCGACGCCACGCTTTCACACGGTGTGCGAAGCACGCGCCGAACTTATCGCACCAGCGTCGTACCGTTTCGTAGCTGACGATAACCCCGCGCTCGAACAGCAGCTCTTCGATATCGCGCAGGCTGAGCTGGAACCTGAAATAAGTGTTCAGGCGAAACTGATTTGAAATTTGGTGCCATAGCCAGCGAGCAGTTTGCGAACTTCATCGTCGATGGTTTCCTTCGTCCAGGTGACGAAGTTGCGCCAATGGTATTTGGCCTGCTTCCAGAGGATCTCGATCATGTTCAGTTCGGGACTATATGACGGCAGGTAGAACTGCATGCGATGCTCGCGTAACCAGCGCTCATGGACTTCAAAATCGATGGCATGATGGATCGAAGCGTTATCGAGTACCACCACTGTCGGACGTTCATCGCCCTGTCGGGCGACCTGCTCAAGGAACTCGATGACAGCGTCGCCCTTGATCGATGAACTCGCGACATGGTAAGCAAGTGTATTGGCGCCGAAGTCGAGCGCGCCGAGCACCGAGCGCCGGCAATGGAAGCGAGGTTCGACACAATGAGGAAGGCCGCGCGGTGACCAGGCCCTTTGCACGGGAGGCGAGGCAGCAAAGCCGGCTTCATCGAGATAGACGAGTCGGACCGCGTTGACACGCGCGGCGCATTGCAGCTTGTCCAGTGTGGCCGATTTCATTTCGAAGTCTTCCTGGTTGCGCTTTTTTCAGCGAGAAGCGGTTTCGCTTGAAGGAGAAACCATTGCGCCGAAGGGCGACCGACAAGGTTTCCAGTACGCACGGTATCGGCTTGCCATGCGCAGCCTCAATGCGTTTCGCGATTTGCCCGAGCGTCATGGACTCCGTGCGTGCAACTTCCATCGCCGTAGCGAGCATCGCCTCGGACAACGCACGAGGGCGACCGCCTCCGTGACCGGACAGCAGACCACACAAGCCTTGTTCCTTCCACAAGCGGGACCAGTTGTAGATCGACTGCGCACTGACATCCAGCGCGGCCGCGGCCTTGGGTGCACTCAATCCATTGTCGAGCAGCAGCAGGCCCGCAGCACGTGTGCGGATGTCTCGATGCCTATGGTTCACGGACATTTGCTGCAAGGTACGCCTTTCAACTTCGCTCAGCTTGATGATGCACTTCATAGAACGGGGTTCGAGTTGGAATCCTTACTCAAACGCCCGAACTTCCAAACCGTTTACCCGGAACACTTACCAACGCACCGCGCAACTGATGACCGATGCGGGAAAGCGATGACCGTGGTACAGCGATTTTGCATTTTTCATCATGCGATCTTACCCGACCATCTCGATAACGTGACAATGCCCTTTGGACGCACCATGCGTGTGCTACAACACGGTGCTTGCCGCTTTGAAAGTGAGAAAGCCCCTATCTGCAAGGTTACGCGGGGCCGCCGGCTCCTTGAATGGGGTCTGTTCGATCCCGGCCTGACGCAGCTTCTCACCAGTCGCCTCGATCAAAGTTCCGCCTTCGGTCGTCTGCGCATTGCCAGAACCTTTTGGCCTTGTCGAAGGGGAGCGTTATAGTGCGTTCACACGAAAATTGGAAAGCGATCTTGAGACGCGGTAGAGCTGGCGTTCACTACATTACTGAATGATCGTTCAGTGTCACGTGTGGCTTCAGGCACCTTAGTCAGAATCATATCAAAAAAACCGCCCGAGTTCTGGAAATTTAAATGCGACGACGTGAATCGCGGTCACATCTTAAAAGACTACGTTTTATGAAGTGCAATCGAATTATAACTACCATAATTGCATTATTGGATTGGCAATGAATTGCATAAATTTATAATGACAATACCGAACTTGGATACTCATAAGATCATAATATTTTTAATTTATAATATATAAAATACAGTTGCGCCGACCGCTGTCTCGACGGGGCTTAGGCTTATTTCGTGAAGTAGCAAAGCACTCATATAGGTGCGAACAAAACACAAAAGACATAAAAACAACGTAAAAAAGCAGCTTGATTAACAAAAGGGGACGATGCACACATGACGGACGCACGACAGAACGGGGAAGACAATCTCAATCCATGCCAAGCCCAACATCAACTGTAAGGGTTCTTTCTAAGACACCCCTTTAATCAGGTATCACGGGCGTATTCGCGATGATGTCAAATGTTAAAGGGCGCGAGCGATAGTAAACACAACCGTTTACACCCATGTAATCAGTCACCGGAATAGTCAGGACGTGTTCGATATCATCTGCGTCGACCTCAGAGCATCCCATGCGATGGTATTCAGCTACTATTTTGGTCTTGGTGGACCTGGCGTCAGTTGGCGCAATATCCAGCGCCACAAACTTCTTCATCTCGTCTTGCCAAGAACACATCCAGTCTGGAATATCTGTAAGTCCACCACGAAGCGCACATTCATCTGCGCGAGATTTCGGCAGATAGATGTATGCCAGTTCTGCGGAATCTCCGTCCATTTGAATGCATTCTAGTGGGCTGGCGAACAGTGGACTGTTAATGCACGGGTTGTTTTCGAACTCTGCTAATATGGCTTTATCGATGTCGCAGCCAGCATCGCGCACCCTTGCGACCCAAGATTTCTGTAGCCGTTTTAGTGTCTTCAGATAGTCGTCGTTGTAATCCTTCACCGCCAGCTCGATATGGGCAGACACCAGTCCTTTCCAATACTTTCGGGGTTGCCAGACAAGGCGTTGATATGGGGGTATCTCTGCCATCAGGAGTTTGTTTGATATTGCCTCTGGATCTGGTATGCGAATGTCATGCCTTTATATAAAATGGATTGGATGCTTGTGACGTCATTGCGTTCGGGGATTTCGTGATATTTTATACTTCCGTGCAATGCGTTGTTGGCCTTTCGGTGCCAGATAATAATACCGACCTCTTCCATGGTTCAGTCGGTCATATTCGGCTGCCCTTTCAATTATGCGAATGTCATGCCTTTGTATAAAATGGATTGGATGCTTGTGACGTCATTGCGTTCGGGGATTTCGTGATATTTTATACTTCCGTGTAATGCGTTGTTGGCCTTTCGGTGCCAGATAATAATACCGACCTCTTCCATGATTCAGTTGGTCATATTCGGCTGACCTTTCAATTTTTGTGATTGATAATAACGTGATCCTTTGAAAATTTCCTTTTCAAAGGAAGCTGTTTTTTGGCCCTTTGAGCTGCTGTAGACAAGTCATCCTTGAATGGGACGTTTTTTTGGTTTAACTAGCATCTGACTGGCTCTCTTTGAAGGGGACAGGTCAGTGCGGATTGAACTGGTGGATCCGAGCCAAGAGGCATACATAAGGCGCGCACATGTCGCTAGCCGGATTAAACGCCATCATCGCCTCATAGCCAACGATCAGAATCAGGCGCATCAACGGCCGTGTGCGATTCGGTCACAACGAAACCTCGGCGTTCACCGCGTCCCACGGCGCGGTCAGACGGCCTGCTTCGCGCACAATAAGGCCAGCGTTCTCGAGCATCACCACGTCCTCGTAGACACGCTTGTAGTCCCGATCCAGCGCAGTTGCCAACGCCTTCACGCTCTCTGCGCCTTCGCGATGTAGATGACGAAGCATCTCAAGGCGCTTCGGCGACAGTGCAGCCAGCATCTCCTCAAGAGACAGAAACGTCACGTGCCGCTCTTCGAAATCCTCGCCTGCCTGCACACGGTTGAACGCCGCCGCGAATCGACGACCCATATCCCGCGCGCCACCAACATGCACGTTCATTTTGCTCATGATTCACCTCGCTCACGTTCAACATCATCTAGAAAATCAGCCACCATCTGCTCAGGCGTCGAAAATTTGTACGGCTCTTCCCGATCCCGGTAGTGCCGGTGGTCACCTTTGCCTCGCTCGTTGTCGTAGCCGATGATTCGCTGACCAGCCCGACCATAAAACAGGCTGTACTTGAGACCGTGCGGTCGTTCGCCGTCGCTCTCCGGTAATCGCCAGATGCGCATTTCGAGAATGGCTCCATCCGGGTAGATGGTTCGGTCCTCGAACAGGAGGGTGGCTTTTTTGTTCATATGGCGCAGGATGCCATACCGCTCTTATGGCGTCAAGCGCCATAAGAGCACATGGTTACTCGGCGACGCGGTTCTGCGCTACGTAGTCGAGCCTGATCAATGCGGAGAGCCTTGCGTGGCAGAGCTTTGAGGCCGAATTGGTGTTGTGAGATTTGCAGGATCCTGGCACATTATTGATCAGGCAATAAAATGTTGAAATCAAGCCGCATAACGGACAGGATCATGCTGGAAGTATCGCCGGATGCGTTCGGGTGGCATTGTCACGTTATCGAGATGGTCGGGTAAGATCGCATGATGAAAAATGCAAAATCGCTGTACCACGGTCATCGCTTTCCTGCATCGGTCATCAGTTGCGCGGTGCGTTGGCATTTCAGGTTCCAGCTCAGCCTGCGCGATATCGAAGAGCTGCTGTTCGAGCGCGGGGTTATCGTCAGCTACGAAACGGTACGACGCTGGTGCGATAAGTTTGGCGCGTGCTTCGCACACCGTGTGAAAGCGTCGCGTCGCAAGCCCGGCACCACATGGCACCTTGACGAAGTATTTGTGACGTTGCGCGGTGAGCCTTACCAGTTGTGGCGCGCCGTCGATCAACACGGTGCTGGACTCGATATCCTGCTACAGAAGCACCGCGACAAGGCAGCAGCGAAGCGGTTTTTCAGGCGCGTGCTTGCCGCGTGCTCTGAGGTACCGCGCAAGATCGTTACTGACCAGCTGCGCAGCTATCGGGCGGCGAAAGCCGAGATTCCCGCACTGGCTTGCGTCAAGCACATCTTTGTCAAAGCCAGCGCGCGGGTCAATAACCGGGCCGAAAACAGTCACCAGTCCAGAGCGCACGCAGGCTTTCCTATCGAGCTTCGGTCCGATCCGGCAGCACTTCGCGCTGAAGCGACACCTGCTACGCGCCTCGCTCTATCGCAAACAGCTTGCCACACGCATCGCCGCCTGGCATCGCTTCACAGAGATCACCCAAGTCCCGCCCGTTTTCTGAGCAAGCGCGTTGCCCCCCCACTATTACGTCGCGAGCAAATTAACGTGACAGTGCCGCGCAGAGCAATGTGCGCCGAGATGACATCGGCAAAAGCGTCGGTGCAGGCAGCGTCGATGAGATCCGCACGATGCAAAGTAGCCAATGTGTCCGCAGCCTCGCGCAGGAACGGATCCCAGGTCCTGGACCATTTCGGAACTGCGCCAAAGGTTTCTTGCGAGACTTGCCCGAGTATCCCTGGTTCGAGTGCGATAACCCATCCCTCTGGATCGTCGTCACCGACCGTCGCCAGTTGTGCCCCCGCCGGAACAACGGCCACAAAGGGTGAAACTATCCGGATGGAGTGGTTTATCCCGAGGTCGTCGCAGCCCCCTGCCTGCACAATAGTGTGACCTGTCGGTATAAGGAGCCGCGGCCCCCGCACCGGTTCCAGCCCGCCATTGCTGACAGCGACGTTCATCGGTTGGCAGCGTAACGGGTGATTCGGGGTAGACATTGTCGTTTGCGTCATGACAAGTGGAAATCTCCGTGTTGCCTCGTCGCATACCCAAACTTACATTGAATGCAAGGAAGTAAGGCCGATTCGTCAGATGGGAAAAAGCTACCCGACTTCGTTGATGGAGTTGCTGCTGAGCCGTATCGCTGGGTAACTCGGGACGACGCCCGACGCGCTGTTAGCAAGGATTATGAGCATCCCTCGCTCCTGAAGGCATTCCGCAAGTTGACGCTCGCGCCGAATCAGCAGCGTTCGAAAGCAGTCCGGCGTGCGAAGCGGCATGTCGTGCGCACGCGCATCCGCGATCAGCGTCGACGGACGTGGCTTGGGGTAAGGCGCTCACGCTTGAATCGAGGATCCTGATCGTCGCGGCCCGACCCCGTATGCGGGCTCAGAGATGACACACCCTGTCTAAAGGCTGCTCGAAGACGGTCTAAAAGGTACGGGACGCGACCTGGGTGCGTTGCCTGAGACGGTTGACCTACGACCCCGAACTGTCACGAGAATCGCCGCCCGGGGTGTCTTTCGTGAACGGTCTCAATGCCATTGCGCATGAGGCGCAGGGCTTGTATGCCTATGGCGGCAATCCCGTCATGCCGCTTTAGGACTGAGGACGCAACACCTGGATTGGCGACCGGATTACGCGGCATCGGAACGAGCCCTAAACCGGGTTAGCGCACAGCGATTGCTTCTGCTGCACATGGCGGTGCGGCTCTGTGCTGGGGTACGGGGAATGGCGCTGCGTCACAAGCTTTGTCGTACTCGTGGCGCAAGCTTCAGGCTGCCGCGCGCGACCGCATTGCCTTGTGCACTGGCTGTGCCGCGCGGCAAACGCATCCACCACGGACGATGCGGGACTGATGTCAGTGATGTTCGCTGTAGTTGGACCTTGGCGCCGGTGTGGCGCGTACCTTCGCGTATTGAAACTCAGGCAGGGCCTTGATCGCATCTTTCGTCGCACCGGCAAGCACCAGTTTGCCATTGTTGAAATCGAGCTGCTCGATCGGAATGGCCACGTCGTGATGCGACACGCCCAGAAACTGGTTTGCCGCAATAATTGCAAACGATACCGATCGATCCGGTGCCACAATAATGTCATGAATAACACCGACACGCTCACCCTTCTCGTTGAAGACCGGCTTGTCCATGAACGACTTTCTCACGCTCCAGCCTGCCACGATTGCGGCCGACTCTTCCACACTGACACCAAGCGGCTGGGCGCCGGCCACCTGGGCGTGCGCGTCTAGAGGGAGTTCCGAGCGACGACGCGAGCAGCCATACAAGCAGATGCTTTTTCATGAGATTCCCTTTGTCCTCTTCGCGGTTTCACGGTGCGACACCGGGCCAGCAGTGAACAGGCTATTGCTGAACCGTGAGTAGCGTAACTTCATGTTAGGACGCCTAAAGGCAAGCCGCTATAAAAAAACGATGATGGATCGTGGTATTTCGGCTCATCCGGGCCGCCAATCTGCACGCCATATCGTGGGCTTCATGAATGAACGGAGGATTGCGGAAAGCATGGCAGAAACGCGAAAGAATCGCAGAAGCGCTAAGCCTAGAATGCAGTTCATCATCTAACGTAGAGGTGGAGTCAGACATGGATGAACTGCTTGGGCGGGCCTGGTGGATGCTCATTGTGCGCGGCACCGTAGCACTGCTGTTCGGCACTCTGGCTTTATTCTGGCCCGGTCTTACGCTTCTACTGCTTGTCACTCTCTTCAGCGCTTACGCAATCGCCGGCGGCGTTGTCGCGATCGCCGCGGCCATTCGCGACCGCGCGACGCACGGCGGCTGGTGGGTACCCTTGCTGCTCGGCATCTGCAGCATCGGCGCCGGTGTCATAGCGGCGCTCGTGCCGGGCATAACCACCCTCGTGCTGGTCGCCGTAATCGGCGCAAACGCAATTATCACTGGCGTATTCGATCTGATCGCAGCAGCCCGGCTGCACAGGCGCCTTCGCAATGCGTGGATGCTGGTGCTGACTGGAGTGCTGTCCCTGCTTTTCGGCATCTTCGTGCTGCTCTTCCCGGGCGCCGGCGCACTAGCGCTCGTCTGGCTGATCGGCGTGTATGCGTTGTTCACGGGGGCGCTGCTGTTTGTACTCGGCATGACTGCCCGTGCCTGGCATCATGGCGGCCTGGCCGGCGAGCCACACGCGCCAATGCATCCGTAAATGCACCACTCACGGGCACTCCGGGAGTCTCAAGTTCAGGGCCCGCGTCCGCACGCGCGGCGCGCACGCACGCCATGCCGCGCCTGCTGTGACCTTCGCATCCGGAGGTCGAATGGACCGCCCGTCATTTCCAGGCTCTGGCCGCGGGTCTGCCACAGGCCTGCCTCACGTAAGGAGAGTCACATGCATCTTGATCTCGAAAAATGGAATCCATTCCGGTTTCTACGCTCACACCCGGCGCAAAAAAGCGCATCGGGCGACGCCGCTGGGCCCCGCACCAGTCAGCAAAGCGCGCAGCAAAATGGGCAACACACTGGCGGCACGCAAACGGGTAACGGGCCACCGACGGTAGCCGCTGCGGCGCCGGTAGCACTTGCGCTTGCCAGCTGGCCGCTGCCTGATCCGATTCACCTGTTTGCCGAATTGATCCGCGATCCGTTCGGAGGTCGTGGACCGCTCGGAAGCTGGTTCGGCGACTTCAGCGCCAGCGAGTTTCAACCGCGTATCGACGTCACCGACGAGGGCGACGCACTACGTATCGTCGCCGAATTGCCGGGCATGACCCGCGACGACGTCGAACTCGAAGTAATGGAAGACATGCTGATCATCAGCGGCGAAAAACGCTTGGAATCGACGAGCGAAGAGCAGGGATGCTATCGGGTCGAGCGGTCGTTTGGACACTTTCAGCGCGCGGTCCCGCTGCCCACGGGCGTCGATCTCGATCGGGCAGAGGCCAGATTTGAAAACGGCGTGCTGACGCTGCGCGTCCCCAAAGCGGCCGGCGAACCGGCAGCGAAGCGGCGCATCGAGATCAAATAACACCGTCCGCGCTTCGCGATTGGGCCTGCCGTGAAATAACCCGCATGAATCTCGTGGCGCCGCTACGCTCGTTCGGACCCCGGAATAAATCGACGAGGCGATTAGTAGACTTTCCAATTCTGGCAATGGGGCGACTTGCTCGAGCTGGAGGAGGTGCTGCCCGGCAGCGACGAACGACCCGAAGAGGCAGCGAGCGAGCGTGAAGTGCGCTCGCTCACGGGCAAGCTGCCGGGCCCATTTCCCAATGGGTGGCGGCTCACGGTGCTGCCCGTATAAGAAGTGGACGATGTGCGCTTGCCGCATGTCGCGGTACGCCCGATACGGACGAAGCTACCGTGCGGCGCGGGCCCAGCGCCCGAACAACGGAGCATCGGAATAAGCAGCGAGATTAGATATTTTCCACCCACCCCAACCCATTACCCGCGCGGCAAGCAATGACCGCATGGACGAAAAGGAGATCATCATGGCCGAGTGCATCGTTTGTGGAAAGCCCGCAACCTCGCAGATCACGATCACCGAAAACGGCCAGCGCCGTCAGCTGACGCTGTGCGATGAGCACTACATGGAATTCATGGCGCGCAATCAGCGCCGCCTCTCGCCGCTCGAGTCCCTCTTTCACGGCGGACTGTTCGACAGTCTGTTCGACGATATGTGGCCGCAGATGGATACCGGCCGCGGTAGCCGGACACGCCTCGGACGCTCGCCCGGACAATCCGGCGGCGCGGATCAGGGTAACGGCGCCGGTAGCGGGCAAATGGGCGAGTCAGCGGGCGGACACCCAGGCGGCCGCGCGCGCCGGCATCGCCGGGCGCGTGAAGCGGTGGACCTGCAGACGTACCTGAGCCAGAGCGGTCTGGACCGCCTGCAAGCCGCGGCGCAAGCCGCAGCCGAGTATGGCAAGAACGAAGTCGATACGGAACACCTGTTGCTGGCGCTCGCCGATAACAACGTGGTGCAGGAAATTCTGCGCGAATTCAAGCTTGATCCCGAAGAGATCAAGAAGACCATCGACCAGACTGCGCCGCGCGGCACTCGCAAGGAGTCGGGCGACAACGTGCAGATCGGCGTGTCGCCGCGCGCCAAGAGTGCGCTGGAAAATGCGTTGAGGACGTCGCTGGAACTGGGACACAGCTACGTCGGACCAGAGCACATTCTGATTGGGCTCATCGAGGAAGAAGACGGCTTTGCAGGTGAATTGCTGCGCAAGCTCGGGCTGTCGCAGCAATCGATGCGGCAAAAAGCAGTCAAAGTGGTCGGTAAGGGCGCCGAAGACGGCAAGATGGAAAACCGCTCCACCACGCCCACGCTCGACAGGTACGAGCGCGATCTCAGCGCGCTTGCGCGCCAGGGGAAGCTCGATCCGGTGATCGGCAGTGACAAGGAAATCGAAACCACCATTGAAGTGCTCGCGCGGCGGCGCAAGAATAATCCGGTGCTGATCGGCGAACCTAGGGTGGGCAAGACCGCTATCGTCGAAGGTCTGGCGCAGCGCATTGCCCAGGACCAGGTGCCGGAAGTGCTGCGCGGCAAGCGCGTGGTCGAACTGAATATCAATAGCGTCGTGGCTGGCGCGAAGTATCGTGGCGAGTTCGAGGAGCGCGTCAAGCAGGTACTGGATGAGATCATCGAGAACCAGGATCGTCTGGTTGTATTTATCGACGAACTGCATACGATTGTCGGCGCGGGCCAGGGCGGCGGCGAAGGCGGCCTCGACATCGGCAATGTCTTCAAGCCGGCGCTCGCTCGCGGTGAGCTGCACCTCGTGGGTGCGACCACTTTGAACGAATACCAGAAATACATTGAAAAGGACTCGGCCTTGGAACGGCGCTTTCAGCCCGTGATGGTGCCTGAGCCTAGCGTCGAGGAAACGATCGAGATTCTGCGTGGCCTGCGCGACCGGCTCGAAGCACATCACAAGGTGAAAATTACCGAAGAGGCGATCGCCGCAGCGGCAAAGCTTTCGGACCGCTACATCGCCGCGCGCTTTTTGCCCGACAAGGCAATCGATCTGCTCGATCAGGCCGCGGCCCGCGTGCGCATTTCGTCGAATTCGCGTCCGCAGTCATTGCACGATGTCGAGGCGAGCATCCGCCGCATCAGGCAGGAACAGGACGCGGCCAGCGGTGCAAAGCAATTCGATAAGGCCAAAGAACTGGAAGGACAGCTCGTCGCAGAACAGAAGCGCCTGCACGAAGCCACCGAAACATGGAAGAAGGAGCGGGGCACCAGTTCGCAGGAAGTGACGGCCGAAGACATTGCGCAGATCGTTTCGTCGCTCACCGGCGTGCCGCTATCTGAACTCACGGCCGAGGACCGTGAAAAGCTGTTGCGACTGGAAGACCATCTGAAGGAACGCGTGGTCGGCCAGGATGAGGCCGTCTCCGCGGTCGCGAAAGCGGTTCGGCTTTCGCGCGCCGGTTTGACAGAGGCCGGCAAGCCGACTGCGAGCTTCCTCTTTCTTGGGCCTACGGGCGTGGGTAAAACCGAACTCGCGAAGGCGCTTGCCGCTTCGGTGTTCGGCGACGAGAACGCGCTGGTGCGCATCGACATGAGCGAGTATTCCGAGCGTCATACGGTGGCGCGGCTGGTTGGCGCGCCCCCCGGATATGTCGGCTACGAGGAAGGCGGGCAACTCACCGAGCGCGTGCGGCGCAGGCCATATTGCGTGGTGCTGCTCGATGAAATCGAAAAGGCGAACTCGGAGGTACACAACATCCTGCTGCAACTGTTCGACGAAGGTCGGCTCACCGACGGCAAGGGACGTCTGGTCGATTTCACCAACACGATCATCATCGCGACCAGCAATATCGGCTCGCAACTGATCCAGGACAACATGAAGGCCGACTCGAAGCAGCTCGACTATCCTGCACTGCGCGACCGGTTGATGGAAATGCTGCGGCATCATTTCAAGCCCGAGTTCCTGAACCGGGTCGATGAAGTCGTCGTGTTCCATGCGCTCGGCAAGGAGCAGATCCGCCGTATCGTAGACCTGCAACTTGCGCGCGTACGGCGTACCGCGCTGGCCCAAAACATCGATCTGTCGTTTGACGACGCGTTGCGCGATCATCTTGCGCAGATCGGCTATGACCCCGAGTTCGGCGCGCGGATGCTCAAACGCAAGATCCGTCTCGAGGTGGAATCGCAACTTGCCGATGCGCTGTTGGGAGGCGACGTGCGCGACGGCGACAAGGTCAAGATGACTTGCGATTCGGGTACGCACTCCGTGCGTGTGCAGAAAGGAGGATCGCCCACGGAAACGTCGCGTGAGGCGTCGAAGCCGGCACCGGCGCATGCTTGACGCGGCTGCGCTGCTGGCATCCCGAAGAGAAGAACGCGAGGCCGCCCGCCCGGGCGGCCTTGCCGTCAGGATTCAAGCTCACCCGCGACGATTTCGTCGCGATAGCACCAGATCCACGTTTCGCCGGGCTCGATTGAACGCACCAGCGGATGACCGGTCGCGTGAAAATGCTTGCTTGCATGGCGGTTGGGCGACGAATCGCAGCAGCCGACGTGTCCGCAAGAAAGACAAAGCCTCAAATGTACCCACGGCTGGTTGAGCTTCACCCAGTCCTCGCAATAGTCGATGGACGTGTGGAGAATCCGGGCTTCGCCCAGATGCGTGCAACCAGGGGTCATGATCGTGCTCCTCGGACAGGTGCGCGCAGACGCGCGCGGATCAAGGTTGCGCTTCTCAAGCGCTATTGAGGTAGCGATGTACCAGCGCCACAGCCATTGCCCCCTCGCCAACTGCCGACGCCACGCGTTTGATCGACGCATGACGCACGTCGCCCGCGG
This sequence comes from Paraburkholderia sp. JPY465, assembly GCF_050436725.1. NCBI lineage: Bacteria > Pseudomonadati > Pseudomonadota > Betaproteobacteria > Burkholderiales > Burkholderiaceae > Paraburkholderia > Paraburkholderia sp. JPY465. The sequence goes on along the minus strand of NZ_JBNDMT010000005.1, from coordinate 62,173 downwards.
CGAATACGCCGGGCATGCTCGTTTCCAGATGCAGCGGCGCGCGGTCGAGCGGCCATTTCAAGTCCGTTCGATATTCCTGCAGATCGGGACCGGTCACGAGATAGCCGGCTTCATCGCGGACGACGCCGACTTCCTTCGCCCATTCGGTCTGCGGCACACCGCCGATGCAGACGAATAGCCAATTCGTTTTGACCGTGCGGGTCTGGGCGGTTCGCACATCGGTCAACGTGATCTCCTGCAACACGTCGCTGCCTGCGAGGGCGGTAACTTCGACGCACGTGCACACTTCAATGTTCGACGCCGATGTAATGCGATCCACCAGGTATTGTGACAACGTGTTCTTAAGCGATGCGTCACGCACGAGCATGAAGAGACGCGGTTGGCGGACTGCGAAAAATGCATGGTGAACCGCCCCGGGTTTTCCGGAGACTCCACTTCTTGAGAAAATGGAGCTATGGAAAACACGAAGAGGAAATCCCCAAGATACTCGCCGGAAGTGCGTGAGCGGGCTGTGCGAATGGTGCTGGAACATCAAGGCGACCGGGAATCGCAATGGAAAGTGATCGCGTCGATTGCGGCGAAGTTTGGCTGCTCGGGCGAGACGCTGCGTAGCTGGGTGCGCAAGGAGGAGCGGGATCGGGGTTTGCGCCCGGGCACGAGTACGCAGGAGCAGGATCGGCTCAAGGAACTGGAGCGGGAAGTACGTGAGCTTCGGCAGGTCAATGAAATCCTGCGCAAGGCGTCAGCGTATTTCGCACAGGCGGAGCTCGACCGCCGACCGAAGTGATGATCACGTTCATCGATGATCACCGGCACGTCTACGGGGTCGAGCCGATCTGCAGGGTGCTGCCAATCGCACCGTCGACGTACTACACCCATGTGGCTCGCCGCGCCAATCCTGACCTGGTGCCGCCGCGGGCCCAGCGTGACAGGATGCTCAAGGATGAGATCCGGCGCGCGTGGGAAGAAAACTTCCAGGTCTATGGCGCAGACAAGGTCTGGACGCAATTGAAGCGCGAAGGCATTGTCGTGGCGCGCTGCACGGTCGAGCGGCTGATGAAGCAGATGGGCCTGCGCGGCGTGGTGCGGGGCAAGACGGTACGTACGACAGTGAGCGATGGTTCGACGCCGTGCCCGAAGGATCTGGTGAAGCGGCAATTCACGGCCGAACGGCCCAATGCGCTGTGGGTTTCAGATTTTACCTATGTATCGAGCTGGCAGGGCTTCGTCTATGTCGCGTTCATCATCGACGTGTTCGCCCGACGCATTGTCGGCTGGCGCGTGTCGAGCTCGGCGCGCACGGACTTCGTTCTGGACGCACTGGAGCAGGCCTTGTACGAACGACAGCCGGCGCAGCAGGACGGGCTGATCCATCACAGCGACCGCGGCGTGCAATACGTATCGATCCGCTATACGGATCGGCTGGTCGAGGCGGGCATCGAGCCGTCGGTGGGCAGCGTGGGCGACTCCTACGATAACGCACTGGCTGAAACGATCAACGGCTTGTACAAGGCAGAGGTCATCCATCGCCTCGGACCGTGGCGCAATCTGCAGGCCGTTGAAATGGCGACGCTCGAATGGGTGGACTGGTTCAACAATCGTCGGCTCTTCGGCCCCATCGGCAACATTCCACCCGCGCAGGCCGAAGCCGCTTATTATGCAAATCTCGCTGGGTCTGCCGCCGTGGCATGACTCAAGCAAAATAGTCTCCGGGAAACCCGGGGCGGTTCAAACCATTGTGTTCGATTTGCAGAAGGACCTCGCCAGCGACTTCCATTAGGGCCTGCAGGCGCATACCGACCTGCGAAAAACGGGCCGGACATAAGCGTGCTCCCTTTACCTGAAAGCCAAAAATCGCAACACTGTTTGCAATCCGGGAGGCGTCCACATAAGACCTTCCTTAACTTGACTGAGCCGCTCATTCGCTTCCGCAATGATCGTTTCGCTATTGCTTTGGGCGACTCTTGCAGCAATGGGGCACCATGTTCCTCGGTAATCCGGTTATCACCGGCGCTGCATTCTAGTCGTCGTTGTGGGCGCCCGCCATAAAGGCGAACGGACGTGATCCGATAGACCTAAATCCTGAGCGCGATAGGAGATCGAAGTGCCTAAGAGCCGCTTACACAAGTCATCAACGAAGCGCGAGCAGATAACGGCAGCAGCCAGGGAAAGCAAAGCACTATGAATGTCGAGACGCCGTTCGAAACGAATGCGCAGTTTGCCGAAACCGGCAAACCATGCATGCGTGCGCTCGACCACCCAGCGATGCCGCCCGAGCCGCTCCTAGCTTTCCACGCCGCGACGGGCAATACGGGCCGTGATTCCGCGCTGCTTCGGGTAACGCCGACAGCGGGCAAAGTCATAGCCCGTGTCCGCACGCAACTTGCCCGGGCGTTTGCGGGGCTGGCCATTAAGATCCGAGACTGCCGGAATGGCATCGAGCGTGGTCTCGAATGCCATCGAGTGTCGGTTGGCGCCCGTGACCGTGATGGCCAGTGGAATGCCGCGCGCGTCTACAACGATGTGCCGTTTCGACCCGAGCGTTCCCCGGTCTGTCGGGTTGGGGCCGGTTTCCTGGCCCCCCGGGGGCTGGCAACACTGGCAGCATCGAGGCTCGCCCGTTCCCGTCAATCTGGTCGTGCTCACGCATCCGGCGAAGCATTGCCAGATGCAGTCGTTTGACGGTTGCGAACAGTTTGTGAAAAGGCAGGAAATACGCGACGCGCTGCTCGCGCTACGAGGAGACCAAATGTCGCACTGACAAAAGCTTTTGTCAGCCGCTCTAATTGCGAACAGAAGTTCCGGGACGAGGTGGCAAAATGCTTGACCGCAGCACCGGCACAGGAGATCGGGCCGATGTCGGATTTTTGGAACGACGGCGTGAAGTTCATCGCGACCGCCCTCGGTGGGATCGGCACGTTTTGGGTCGGTGGCCGAATGTGGCGGCAGATCGACCGGCGTCGCCAAGCGGAAAGCGAAGGAGGCGCGGAGATCGTCAAGGCCGACGCGGCCGGCCAGGTCGAAGCGATCGCCTGCTTCGAGCGTCTGGCCACGCTGGCAGAGGAGAGGGCTGGGCGGGCTGAGACGCGCGAGCTTCTGGCTGTGAAGCGCGCCGATCGCGCCGAAGAGCTTATGCGCGCCGCCGAGCGCTGCGCTGAGGAGGCGGAATTGCGAGCGCGCAGCGCCGAGGCGGAGGTCGAAGATTTGAAGCGCCCTATCACCCGTGGTGATCGGCGATCGGGGAGCGACTGATGAGGCAAATTTGTGACTGGACCTGGCGGATCTTCATTGCCCGCCTGCTTCGGCTCCAGTCGCGTGCGGGCCATCGGCTATCCGATTGCATCACGCAGCCGGACATGGCCGCGTTCGCGGCCGCGCAATTCGGGGGCTGAACGCACTTTCACTTCGCCGTCATCGCGGCATCACCTTAGGAGAGCAACTTGAACTCGACCCAGTTATTGAAATTCGTCGCCTGCGTGCTGGCATTCGGCGCGTGGGCGGCGCTGGTGATGATGGGCAAAGCCAACCCCGATCAGCTGGTTGCGGCGTTAGCGCTGACCATCACGGGCCTCGGTGTCCACGGGGCCAGTACATCCACACCCGGCACCGCAGCCACCGCGCCCCTGTCGGCCCCGGAACTGCCACCCGAGCCTCCGTCATATCCGGCGGCCTCCGCCGTCGCGCCCACGACGTCCGCGCCCGGCCCCGCAGCGACCACGCTACTGTCGCCCGCAGAACTGCAATCCGAGCCGTGGTTATATCCGGAGGTGTCCGCCGTCGCAGCGCCAACCCCGGCACAAGTTCCGCTGGTTGCACCAACGACCTTTCTAGCCGCTGCGGCTGCTCAGCCGACGTTCCAGTGATCCTTCGCGCGCTCGCGCTGCTCGCGTCCAGTGCAATGTCCGGATGCGCGTCGCACCGGTATGCCGGGATGGCTTGCTATGAAATCGAACCGATCACTCAAAGCTGCGGCATCGCGACCAGTTGCTGCATGTCAGGGTGTGGAATGGCAAGAACATGGGGACCGTTGACGCGAGCTTCACGCGCTCGGCAAGCGGCGATTACAGCATCTCGCTCCGGGAGACCGACGTTCAGGCCTTTCAGAGGCAAGTGGCAGCCGCCAGCGCAGCCGTGACGGCAATGGAAAATCCTCAGGTAAAAGATCCCTCATGAAACGCAAATCTATGCTGCTCGCGGCAGGGCTTCTTGCGGCTGTCGCTCTCGTCGGTTGCAAGTCGCTTCCGACGCAAACACTCGCGCAGATCGCGGCGAATGTCTGCCTAGGCGTCCAGCCCGAGATTAACGTGCTCACGAAGTCGGGCGTCTTTACTCACGGCACAGAGGCCACGCTGACCAAGCAGGTGCAGCCGGATGTCGACGCGGTTTGCGCGTCCGGCTCCGCGGTGACGACTGTCAACACCCAGAAGCTCGTGCAGCCGACCGTGCCTGTAGTGGTGATTGTCACCGGCATTGATACCGTGTTGTCATTGCAACCCGCGACGCCGGCGCCGACGACGGCGAGCGCGGTACTCGAATCATGAGCAAACGAATTCGCGTCGCATTGAGCGGATCCGGCTTTCGCCTAGGCGCGCATCTCGGCGCGCTGCAGGCGATCGTCGATGCCGGGTATGAAATTGTCGAGCTGGCGGGCACATCGGGAGGCTCGATAGTCGCGGCGATGTTCGCCGGAGGCATGAAGCTGACGGACATGCGTGAGCTCTGCATGAGACTCGACTGGTCGTCAATAATGCGGTTCTCGCCGTGGGCCGTATTGCGCCACCAGGCACTCTGCAGGGGGAAAGCGCTGGAGGCGTTCCTTGAGCGCGGAACGGGCGGCCGGACGTTCATCAACTCACCGCTCGATCTGAAGATCATCGCGGCGGATCTGCTGACGGAGCGCGAGTTCCTGTTCAGCCGCGCGACGACGCCCACGGTCCCGATCGCCGTCGCAGCGCGCGCGAGCGCGTCGATTCCTCTGGTCTTTCCGCCAGTTGCGTGCTCCGGCGCGTTGCTTGTTGACGGCGGCACCTGCGACAACGTGCCAGCCAGCGACCTGACGGTCGACGACGTGCCGCGCGTGGGCATTTACCTGGTGTCCGACGACACTGCACTGCGCCCCGGCAATCACGGCCTGCGCACCCTCGCCCCGCGGATCATCGACCTGATGCTTGCGGCAAACGAGGCGGCGCACGTCGAGCTGGACGCGAAGAACGGAGCGACCATCGTGCGAGTGCAAACGGGCTATGCAAGTTCGTTCGACAGAAACATGGCGCCAGCGGTGCGCAGGCGGCTATACAACGACGGCTATGCCGCAACGAAGGCTGCAATCGGCGCGATGGCACTGTCACGTTAAATTGCTCGCGACGTAAAACAGTGGGGGGCAACGCGCTTGCTCAGAAAACGGGCGGAACTTGGGTGATCTCTGTGAAGCGATGCCAGTCGGCGAAGCGTGTAGCAAGCTGTTTGCGATAGAGCGAGGCGCGTAGCAGGTGTCGCTTCAGCGCGAAGTGCTGCCGGATCGGACCGAAGCTCGATAGTCGGGTCTGAATAATTCGTTTTGGTCGGCGCTTGCCCTCAAGCCTGGAAGGCGACGATGATTGATCGGCTAAGCCAGGCGATCAGAACAAGGGCGTAAAAAAGCCTCAGCTTTCTGAGGATCATCCTCAGGTTGTGGCCAGCGCCGCACAGCACTGCGTGTATTGCATCGCCGAGTGCGCCTTTGAGCCAGTTCCGGTCGAGTTTGCCGTCGGCCTTCATGTGACCAATGGCAGGCTCGATTGCGCTTCGCCTTTGGATCATCGCGCGCAGGCCCCTCGTGATTCCGCGTCGCAATCCCGGGTGGTAGATCTTCACTCCCTCGACAGCGACACCCTTGTAACCGCGATCCACAATGGCGACGTCGGGCTTCACATCGCTCAAGATCGCCGCCTGCTCCAACGCTTCAGCCAGCGTGTGACCGTCGTATGGGTTACCGGGCATCGAGCGGGCGCCAACAACAAGCCCTTCCTTGTGTGTCGTCGTGATCGACACTTTCACACCGAATTCGTAGGGCGTGCGGGCTTTGCCTTTCGCCAAACATTCAACTTCTGGCGCATGCAGTGCGTACAGCTTGTTTTTATCCTTCTGCTTCTGAGACAGGATCCGCCTCGTGCGGCTGATCAATTCCTGCAGCGCGATGCGCCCAGTGTCGGCGACTGAATCGAGCTGACGCTCGACATCACGCATCACCCGCCCAACGCGCGAGCGCAACGTGCGCAGCGCCTTCTTCATGCGCTTGTACTGCTTCGCATGCGCGTAGCGGCCAATCTGACGCGCCAGGTGCGGCGCCTCGCGGTTGTAGTTCTGCCGCAGCTTCAACCCGTGCCGTGCCGCAGCCTTCACGAGATGTTCGCGACACCGTTCGAGCAGACGCGAATCGGTTGGATGGGCGACCGCCTTTTGCATGACCGTCGTGTCAACGATGACGCGCTTTGCGCTTGAAGCCTTGATCACGCCCGCGCGCTTCGCCGCTTCGATCGTCTCGGCCAGCAGTTCTTCAACTCCGGCCTCACCCAGGCGCTTGCGCCAGCGGGTCAGGCTCGACGGATCGATCGGCGGCTCCGTCTGCAAAAACGTTTCGCCAGTAAAGACCTGCCAATACGGGTTTTCCACCCATTGCCAGACCACTTCCTCGTCCGACAGATCGAACGCATGCTGCAGATACAACAAACCAGCAATCAACCTCGGTGAGGTGGCCGGCCGACCTTTGCGTGAGACGAAGCTCGCGCTCATCGACGCATTCAATCCATCCCAGTTGATCAGATCGGTCAGACGCACCAGCGGATGCTTCAGGTTGATCTGCTCGCGCAGAGGATGCCGGAACAAATCGCCTTCGCTCACCACTGCCTTCGGACCCATCCAGACCTCGACAGAATTTGCAGGAAATTACCCATAAAATGCCAGGTTCCTGCAAATGCATCAACCACTTTCCTCTTTAAACCCTTGTTGCACACGGCTCTTCGAATTTTTCAGACCCGACTACTGAAGTACCGCTGAAACACGTCATCGCGCAGAGTCCGTGAAGCGTTGATAGATGAACCACCACTTGCCCACTGGAAATCATGCGCGGCGCCGACACGTTCACCGAGAGTCTGTTTTCCGTGCGCAAGCTGGACGACTTAGTGCCCAAGTCGCATCCGTTGCGTTCGATCCGCGTGATGGCGAACGAAGCGCTGGCGAAGATGGATCGACTGTTCGCGGAGATGTACGAAGCTGACATAAAGGGTGGGCGGCCGAGCATCGCGCCAGAGAAGTTGCTGCGAGCCATGCTGACCCAGATCCTTTACAGCATCCGCTCGGAGCGCCAACTCATGGAGCAGGTGCAGTACAACCTGCTGTTTCGCTGGTTCATCGGCCTGGCCATGGATGATGAGGTGTGGGTGCCCACGGTCTTCACGAAGAACCGGGAGCGTCTGATCAAGCACGATGCCGTGATCGAATTTTTCAACGCCGTAGTGGCCATCGCCGAGAAGAAGTGCCTGCTCTCGGGTGAGCATTTCAGCGTGGACGGAACGTTGATCCAGGCGTGGGCCGGGCACAAGAGTTTTGTACACAAGAACGGCGACGATCGGGACGGCGACGGTGGCGGCGCGGGCGGCTTCAAGGGCGACAAACGCAGCAACGAGATACATCAGTCCAGGACCGATCCCGATGCAAGACTCTATCGCAAAGGCAAAACGGCCAGTGAATTGCGGTACATGGGCCATACGCTGACCGATAACCGGCACGGCCTGGTGGTCAATGCGCGCGTGACACACGCCGACGGGCATGCCGAGCGTGAAGCAGCCAAGATCATGATCCACGACGCACGGCAAGCGGCAGAGGATCCGGACGTAGAAATTACGTTGGGTGCAGACAAGGGTTACGACGCCCTGGAATTCATTGAGGCCTGCCAACAGATGAAGGTCACACCGCACGTTGCGCAAAACACCTCGGGGCGGCGTTCTGCAGTGCCCGACACGATTGCATCGAGCGCGGGCTACGCCGTTTCGCAGCAAAAGCGCAAGTTGATCGAACAAGGCTTCGGCTGGGCCAAGACGGTGGGCCGCATGCGCCAGGTGATGGTGCGTGGCTTGAAGAAGGTGGACCAGATGTTCGTGTTGAACATGGCGGCATACAACCTGGTGCGCATGCGATCCCTGGCACAAGTGCGTCCATAGTCGCGGGAAAAGGCGGCATTGAGGCCAGAAGTCGGCCTCACAGCGCTTAAAACAAGGTTGATTCGCGTTGAAATTGCACAATGCGAAAGATTTGGAGACGGCGGGCGCGTAAATCGAGGAAGGCAGCTTCCGCGGGGGCGTATTTCCGCAACCTGCTAAGGCTCGTCGGTCATCCAATCGCCACTATCAAGGAAGTCGATCGGCGCAGCGAAATCGCTTGGCGGCTCCCCGCCGTGAACGACGGAGCTTGGCGCGCTTTCGGCCAAGAGACGCGCACGCGTCTTTTGACGTCGCTCGATTCTTGCAAACGGGAAAAGCGGTGGCCAACGGCGGCTGAGTGGGACCGATGTGAAGCTTGCAAACCGCACTTGCCTGCAACCTAAGCTCAATCTCGGCCTATTGGCGTCGAATTTCGCAATAAAATGTTGCATTTCGCAGGTAGATGCGTCAATTATTTCTGATCATGATATAAATGTTTCAGCCGGCTGAAACTTTTTTGGGCTCCGGTAAAACGGCCAGTCTCATCGCATGTATTTGATTTGCCGGAAAATTCGCTTCTCGCGAGTCGACTGAACCGCCAACAAAATACCGAACGAAGCCATGGAACGCGTGGAATCGGATCGCACGTAAAGTCTGTGTGAGTCTAACCCGCGAGACGGCTCAGTTAACCCGGAAAGCTACCCAAAATCCCTCATCATTTCGGGCTAAGGCCGCCAGCCGGCTGACGCCGCGCAAGACAGGGCCCTGAGGCCAAAAAGCCTCCACAAATCGCACCTCTTTTGCATGAGTTGCTTCCCATGCGGACTGATTCAATGGAGTCGGTCCAAATGGAACGAGCGTCATGCCTCTTTTCCGCAGCAAAAAGCAGATAGCACTGTCTACCGCCCCTGGGGGCTATTCCGAAGATGATCCCGAGAAGATCATCTTCGATAACGGCTCGCGCCTGCGCGTTGAAGCGAACCACTGGAAGACCTTCTGCTTCATCCTCGTGTTCATTGCTGGCGGCGCAATCTACACCCGAAATCCAGCGCCGTCCGTCGTGAAGGCCTATGGTGTGTGGGGGGACGCGAACGGCCATGCTGTCGTTACCCAACTGACGGCATACAAGCCAGACGATCAGGCTATCCGCACCTCGCTTCGTGAGACCGTCGAGCGATGGTTCATGATCGAGCCGGTCCTCACCGATGACATCCAGACATCGCGCATGGCTCGCAACATCAACGGCGTGAAGGCCATGATGGTCGGCAATGCCCGCAACCAGTTCGGCGACTGGGTCAAGACGGATGCACCGTTCCAGCAGATCACGCTCAACCCGAAGCTGGTGCGGGAAGTGCGCGTGACCAACGTCGCGATGCTCGAAGACTCGACCGCGGTGGTGGAGTTCACAACAAGCACGACGCAATCGCCGGCCGACAAGCCGGTGGTGCAGAAGTACGCGCTGACGTTCCGCTACCAGATCATTCCCCCGACTTCGGAAGACGCGCTCGGTACGAACCCGTTCGGCGTTTTCTATCCGTTGTTCTCCATCCAGAAAACGCAATGATGATCGACTCCCGCACGCTCGCCTCGTGGGTCGCGGCTCTTGCCTGCGTCACGGTGGTCTGCTCGCCAGTGTCTGCTGCAGGGAAGGGCAGCCCGGCTCCGTCCGCACCCTTCGATATCGCTACTGCGATTGGCGATCCCATGAGCCCGGTGAATCCCTATAACGCCGGTACCGACCCGATCACCATGCCGGGTGACGCCCGCATGGCGGTGTTCCCCTATAGCCGCGACCAGATCTACCGCATCATGACTGCGCCGCTCAAGACGACAACGATCGAGCTGGCGCGCGGAGAAGTGCTGGCGACTGAGCCCGCCCTTGGCGATTCGATCCGGTGGATCGGCATTGTCACGTTATCGAGATGGTCGGGTAAGATCGCATGATGAAAAATGCAAAATCGCTGTACCACGGTCATCGCTTTCCCGCATCGGTCATCAGTTGCGCGGTGCGTTGGCATTTCAGGTTCCAGCTCAGCCTGCGCGATATCGAAGAGCTGCTGTTCGAGCGCGGGGTTATCGTCAGCTACGAAACGGTACGACGCTGGTGCGATAAGTTCGGCGCGTGCTTCGCACACCGTGTGAAAGCGTGGCGTCGCAAGCCCGGCACCACATGGCACCTTGACGAAGTATTTGTGACGTTGCGCGGTGAGCCTTACCTGTTGTGGCGCGCCGTCGATCAACACGGTGCTGAACTCGATATCCTGCTACAGAAGCACCGCGACAAGGCAGCAGCGAAGCGGTTTTTCAGGCGCGTGCTTGCCGCGTGCTCTGAGGTACCGCGCAAGATCGTTACTGACCAGTTGCGCAGCTATCGGGCGGCGAAAGCCGAGATTCCCGCACTGGCTTGCGTCAAGCACATCTTTGTCAAAGCCAGCGCGCGGGTCAATAACCGGGCCGAAAACAGTCATCAGCCGACCCGCGAACGCGAGCGACGCATGCGTGGCTTTCGCGATCCAGAGCGCACGCAGGCTTTCCTATCGAGCTTCGGTCCGATCCGGCAGCACTTCGCGCTGAAGCGACACCTGCTACGCGCCTCGCTCTATCGCAAACAGCTTGCTACACGCTTCGCCGCCTGGCATCGCTTCACAGAGATCACCCAAGTTCCGCCCGTTTTCTGAGCAAGCGCGTTGCCCCCCACTGTTTTACGTCGCGAGCAATTTAACGTGACAGTGCCCGTCAAGCAGCGTGGCCGGCGTGTTGCCTCACGGGATGATGTTACTCCCGGGTAATTGTCAGTCTCTGGTTGTTTTGCGATGACGGCTGGCGCTGCGTAGCGGCGCCAGCCGTCATCGCGTCGGCATCGCCGAGTATCCGCGTCACCAGTTCTCTGGCACGGTTCGATCGCCATGCCTTCACGCGGCGCTGCAAGGTGCGCAGCTGCGCGCCGGAATACATGGTGGGAGCCATTGAAGTGAGACGCTCATGGAGCTTTTGCGCGGTAATGCCGGGCTCCGCTTCGAGCCACTGCTGTATCTTCGGCCAGGTATGCTCGAACGGATCTTCCCGGGTACGCCAGTCATGGGGGACGCGCGCTTTTCGATGATGCGTCGGCCGGACCTCTCCGGCCTGCCACGCCGTTCCAAGACTCACCAGGAAATCCGCGAGTGGAACTGAACCGCCCCGGGTTTCCCGGAGACTATTTTGCTTGAGTCATGCCACGGCGGCAGACCCAGCGAGATTTGCATAATAAGCGGCTTCGGCCTGCGCGGGTGGAATGTTGCCGATGGGGCCGAAGAGCCGACGATTGTTGAACCAGTCCACCCATTCGAGCGTCGCCATTTCAACGGCCTGCAGATTGCGCCACGGTCCGAGGCGATGGATGACCTCTGCCTTGTACAAGCCGTTGATCGTTTCAGCCAGTGCGTTATCGTAGGAGTCGCCCACGCTGCCCACCGACGGCTCGATGCCCGCCTCGACCAGCCGATCCGTATAGCGGATCGATACGTATTGCACGCCGCGGTCGCTGTGATGGATCAGCCCGTCCTGCTGCGCCGGCTGTCGTTCGTACAAGGCCTGCTCCAGTGCGTCCAGAACGAAGTCCGTGCGCGCCGAGCTCGACACGCGCCAGCCGACAATGCGTCGGGCGAACACGTCGATGATGAACGCGACATAGACGAAGCCCTGCCAGCTCGATACATAGGTAAAATCTGAAACCCACAGCGCATTGGGCCGTTCGGCCGTGAATTGCCGCTTCACCAGATCCTTCGGGCACGGCGTCGAACCATCGCTCACTGTCGTACGTACCGTCTTGCCCCGCACCACGCCGCGCAGGCCCATCTGCTTCATCAGCCGCTCGACCGTGCAGCGCGCCACGACAATGCCTTCGCGCTTCAATTGCGTCCAGACCTTGTCTGCGCCATAGACCTGGAAGTTTTCTTCCCACGCGCGCCGGATCTCATCCTTGAGCATCCTGTCACGCTGGGCCCGCGGCGGCACCAGGTCAGGATTGGCGCGGCGAGCCACATGGGTGTAGTACGTCGACGGTGCGATTGGCAGCACCCTGCAGATCGGCTCGACCCCGTAGACGTGCCGGTGATCATCGATGAACGTGATCATCACTTCGGTCGGCGGTCGAGCTCCGCCTGTGCGAAATACGCTGACGCCTTGCGCAGGATTTCATTGACCTGCCGAAGCTCACGTACTTCCCGCTCCAGTTCCTTGAGCCGATCCTGCTCCTGCGTACTCGTGCCCGGGCGCAAACCCCGATCCCGCTCCTCCTTGCGCACCCAGCTACGCAGCGTCTCGCCCGAGCAGCCAAACTTCGCCGCAATCGACGCGATCACTTTCCATTGCGATTCCCGGTCGCCTTGATGTTCCAGCACCATTCGCACAGCCCGCTCACGCACTTCCGGCGAGTATCTTGGGGATTTCTTCTTCGTGTTTTCCATAGCTCCATTTTCTCAAGAAGTGGAGTCTCCGGAAAACCCGGGGCGGTTCAAAGTTCCACTCGCGGATTTCCTGGTGAGTCTTGGAACGGCGTGGCAGGCCGGAGAGGTCCGGCCGACGCATCATCGAAAAGCGCGCGTCCCCCATGACTGGCGTACCCGGGAAGATCCGTTCGAGCATACCTGGCCGAAGATACAGCAGTGGCTCGAAGCGGAGCCCGGCATTACCGCGCAAAAGCTCCATGAGCGTCTCACTTCAATGGCTCCCACCATGTATTCCGGCGCGCAGCTGCGCACCTTGCAGCGCCGCGTGAAGGCATGGCGATCGAACCGTGCCAGAGAACTGGTGACGCGGATACTCGGCGATGCCGACGCGATGACGGCTGGCGCCGCTACGCAGCGCCAGCCGTCATCGCAAAACAACCAGAGACTGACAATTACCCGGGAGTAACATCATCCCGTGAGGCAACACGCCGGCCACGCTGCTTGACGGGCACTGTCACGTTAAATTGCTCGCGACGTAAAACAGTGGGGGGCAACGCGCTTGCTCAGAAAACGGGCGGAACTTGGGTGATCTCTGTGAAGCGATGCCAGGCGGCGAAGCGTGTAGCAAGCTGTTTGCGATAGAGCGAGGCGCGTAGCAGGTGTCGCTTCAGCGCGAAGTGCTGCCGGATCGGACCGAAGCTCGATAGGAAAGCCTGCGTGCGCTCTGGATCGCGAAAGCCACGCATGCGTCGCTCGCGTTCGCGGGTCGGCTGATGACTGTTTTCGGCCCGGTTATTGACCCGCGCGCTGGCTTTGACAAAGATGTGCTTGACGCAAGCCAGTGCGGGAATCTCGGCTTTCGCCGCCCGATAGCTGCGCAACTGGTCAGTAACGATCTTGCGCGGTACCTCAGAGCACGCGGCAAGCACGCGCCTGAAAAACCGCTTCGCTGCTGCCTTGTCGCGGTGCTTCTGTAGCAGGATATCGAGTTCAGCACCGTGTTGATCGACGGCGCGCCACAACAGGTAAGGCTCACCGCGCAACGTCACAAATACTTCGTCAAGGTGCCATGTGGTGCCGGGCTTGCGACGCCACGCTTTCACACGGTGTGCGAAGCACGCGCCGAACTTATCGCACCAGCGTCGTACCGTTTCGTAGCTGACGATAACCCCGCGCTCGAACAGCAGCTCTTCGATATCGCGCAGGCTGAGCTGGAACCTGAAATGCCAACGCACCGCGCAACTGATGACCGATGCGGGAAAGCGATGACCGTGGTACAGCGATTTTGCATTTTTCATCATGCGATCTTACCCGACCATCTCGATAACGTGACAATGCCGTCCCTGCTGCCTAAGACATAGCTTCGCCATGCGCTTGCTCGAGCGAGGTGTCGGAGTAAAGATGATCGGCGATCTGCTCGGTCACCATTCCCTCGAGAGCACGTGTGTCTATCTTCGCCTGCATGTGGAGGCGCTGCGCCAGGTTGCGCTACCGGTACCTAGATGTGGTCACGTCTCAGTGAAGGGGGCATCATGAAACACCAACTCGGCACAACCGCACTTGATCCCGTCATCAGTCGATATCTTGCGCACCGCCGGGCGCTAGGGCGTCAATACAGCAACCAGGAGCGTACCCTGCTTTCGATGAGGGACTTCGTCGTCCGAACTGGTGAATCGGACCTGAACAACACGCTGTTCGAATCGTGGTGCAAGACCTTCAACTCCCTCACCTCGAACGTGCGCCGCGCCCGTCAGGTTGCCGTGCGCAAGTTCTGCCTCTACCGGCAACGTACCGAGCCCCGGTGTTTCGTGCCGGACATCAGCCGCTTTGCGCGCCGACAACCACATGCTGCACCGATTATTCTGACTCCAGCGCAGGTTGGTCGGGTACTCGAGCTTGCGGGCACGCGTCAGGTCACGGCGACATCGCCACTAAGACCGTATGTCCTCCGCCTGGCGGTTGTGCTGCTGTACACCGCCGGGCTGAGGCGAAGGGAATTGCTACGATTAACGTTGGCCGATGTAGACGCGCACGCTGGAGTCCTGCACGTACGCGAATCCAAGTTTCACAAATCGAGGTGGGTTCCGCTTTCGGGCGGTGCCCGGCTGGAACTGCGCCGCTACCTCATGCGCCGCCTCGCTCCCCCTCTCGACACTACGCCGTTGTCACCGTTACTGTGCAATATGCACCATGGTCTGCGAGGCTACACTGGAACAGGATTGCATGACGGTATCGTGGGATTACTGCAAGACGCAGGCCTCCGGGATGCCGATGGACGGGTTCCCCGTATTCATGACTTTAGGCATTCCTTTGCAATTGAGGCCCTGATGCGATGGTATCGTCAGGGCGCGGACGTCCAGTCCAACCTCCCAAAGCTCGCACTCTACATGGGTCACGTATCAATCGTATCGACGGCCTACTATTTGCGCTGGATTCCGGAACTCCAGGAGCTTGCGAGCAAGCGGTTCGCGAAACGGTTTGGCTATCTTGTTCAGGGAGAGCAATGATGAAACGGCATCCTTACTCCGATGAGCTCGGACGGAGTCTCGTCCGATTCTTCCAAGATTATCTGCCTACGTTGCGAGGGATGAGCCGGCACACGATCCATAGCTATCGCGACACGCTGGTGCTTCTGCTGCGATTTCTTAGTGCGAAGCGACACCGCGGCATTGAACATCTGGATCTTGCGGCGATCAACGCTGAATCGGTCGGACAGTTCCTGACATCTCTCGAGCAAGTCCGTCACAACGGCATTGCTACGCGTAATGCCAGGCTTGCCGCGATTCATACATTCGCGCGGTTCCTGGCAACTGAAGGTCCTGAACATCTGGCGGCGGCGCAGGCAATCCTCGGCATTCCATTCAAACGCGGCGCACGGTCAGCGCCGATCGAATATCTTGAGCAGGACGAGGTCCAGGCGCTGCTGAATGCGGTCGATCGGACGACAGTTCCCGGTCGGCGTGACTACGCGTTGTTCTCACTGATGTTCAATACCGGCGCAAGGGTGCAGGAGGTACTTGACCTTCGTTTATGCGACCTACGGTTACAACGGCCGTGCCAGGTAAGACTCCAAGGCAAGGGAAACAAAGTCCGCGTCTGTCCGATCTGGCCACAGACTGCCAGGTTGTTGCAGCGCCTCGTCGAAGAACGGCCGTACCCGCTTGATGCAACCACAGCATTGTTTGTCAATAATCGCGGCGACAAGCTCACTCGTTTCGGGGTGTACTACCTGCTTCGCAGGCATCTGGTCGCCGCCGGAGCGAACGTACCTACCCTCCGGGAGAAACGCATCCACCCTCATTCTCTGAGGCATACGACAGCGCTCTCCTTGCTAAAGTCAGGTGTAGACTTCCCAACGATTAGCCAGTGGCTTGGTCACGAGAGTCTCGATACAACGATGCGCTATGCGAAATCAGACATCGACATGAAGCGCCAGGCACTCCTTCAAGTGTTTCCGGACATATTGACTAAGGTATCGTCCGACCGGGGAACATTCGGACGCTTGCCGATTGTCGACTGGTTAAAGCGGCTCTAATACTTATGTGGAGTCCGCGTCATCGCGACCGGCTGTCACTATGCCTCGCCCGGCCGAACTCCACATAACGGAGCACTGCACATAGGTCAAGGATGATCAAATCGAAGCGGTCAAGCTTGGCCAGCGCAGAAGGCAACTGCAGGCTCTGGCGTGCGGCCTGCAGCTTCTGGACGAGTTCGCTGGTGCGCGTGAACAGCACGCGGCATCCGGCGTCGATCAATGCATGGCCGATAGCCGATCCCAAGTGACTTTTCCCGACCCCGGGCGGCCCGAACAGGAGAACCGTGGCGCCTTTCTCCAGCCATGATTCGCCGGTAGCCAGCGCCGTGACATGCGCCTTTGAGACCATCGGCACGGCGCCGAAGTCGAAGGCGGCGAGCGTCTTGGTCGGGTCCAGATGCGATTCGGTGCGGTGCCGCTCGATGCGTCGTTTGGCGCGTTCGGCCAGCTCGTGCTCAAGCAGTGCGCCGAGCAGGCGTGTGGCCGGCCAGCCTTCCTTGTCCGAGCGCTCGGCGAACTCGGGCCACAACCTGCTGATCGTTGGCAAACGCAGCTCGTTGAGCATCAGGGCCAGGCGGCCACCATCATGCGCGGGCGCGTTCATGCGGCCATCTCCTCGAGCAGTTCGTCATAGACGGCAACGGGCGGCATCTGAACCTCCACCTCGGGGCACTGGGCCTCACGGGGTGCGTACTGCTCACGCAGCGCCTTGAGATCGGGAAGCTCGCCGGCTTCGAGCAACGCATCAAGCTGCCCGGCCAGTACGGCCTCCACGCCGTGCAGGCCTGCGAGCTCAAGCAGGCCGACCATCGTCTTGCATGCGTCGCGTTGTGACAGGCGGGCATCGAGTTGTTCCCAGATTCTGCGGTACGCCTCGCGCGGGAACAGCACGTCGCGAAACGCGAGCCCCTTGAATGCCTGGGGTTTGCGCTTCAGGGACTCAATGAAGTGGCGGTAATCGAGCGCGTGGCGGTTGTCGTGCGCACGCGAGCCCCGGGCGGTGCTGTGGACCAGCACGCCGGACAGGTAACAGTCGAGCCGGTCGCCGTAGATGCGCACCTTCAGCCGGTGGCCGATCAGGCGCGACGGCGCACTGTAGAGGATGCCTCGCACCGTAAACGTGCTGCAGCGGGTCACAGGGGCCTCTTCCTCGACGAAGTCAGTGGTACGGTACTCCGGCAGATCCTGAAGTTGCTGGCGCTCGATACGGAACGCGGCGGCGCAGCGCCGGTTTCGGCGCATCACCTGTTCGCGGATGAATTCGTCGTAGGCGGCACGGTCACCGAAGTCGCGATGGCCACGCAGCATCAGGGCTTGATCGACTGCGTCCTTGAGATACCGGTGCGAGGATGACCTGCCCCCTTCAAAGAGAGCCACTCAGAAGCTAGTAAATGCACCTTGGGAATTTTTTGAATTTCGAAAATTTTTGCGTTTTTTCTGTGCGATTTCGGTCATCTCGAGTTCAACTGCGTCAAAGAATTTCTTTGATATTATCGCGGGAACTTGCGATAAAATTGCAAGCCTTTTGGTATTTTTTTTACTTCCGTTTAAATGCTTTTGGTATTTCTGTGCATAGTTGTGGTGCGTGAATAGAAAACAATAATATGTAATATGAAACTGTTTTATTCATTAATAATATTGCGCTAATCGCGCCCTTACAACTCAAGACTCGGATTCTTAAAAAAGACACAGCAACAGGAACATCAGTTCCCAACTGTCTTATTACAACACACACAGCCAAACCAAACGACGAAGAAATGAAAAGTACGACTCCGGACTCGGATGCAAGCCAACATGCCCGGAGCAGCCCACACGCAACCGGCAAGTTTGATTATAAGTTCGCACGGGATAAAGCCACCACATCGAATTTTCCGAAATAACGGCGGCTCCAGAAGGGGCCTCCTTCATGGCGGAATAAGTTAGTTTTCGGAATGACGATGCATTTCCTCAATTGCTGCACAGAAGTTACTCCGCATCTCAATTCCTCATATTTGTGTAACACCTCCCAATTGGAGAAATCATCCTCGTACGGCATGACGTCGTATGCCAGCATCCTTTCGTTTCCATCTTCATCTACAAAGCGATAATCTCCACCTAGCCGGCTGAGGTTGGTATTCCCCGCCATGTTGGCGCATGAATCGGCGTCAGCTAGGACGGACAGGAATGCCGGATAATAGCCTTCTCTGCGCGGAATCACCTCCATGACACCCTCAGTGGGGTCGTTCATGCACGGGAATTCGCGAAATTTCTCCATAAGTTCTTCGACATGTTCACTGTCAAAACGCAATTTCCAGCCCTCAAACCTGTCCAGGATATCGGCATACTCGCCTTGCGCCGGGAGAAGTTCTTCATCAAGAAAGCTGTCATAGCGACGAACTACAGATCGGATTAAGGGTTCCAAATCACTCTGGTATACCTCAGCGCTAAAATTGGAAAATTCGAAATTTGGGCGATCATCGAAGTCAGGCGGGCCGGACATCGTGAGAGGATATGTGTATGTGAGGAAGGCGATTGGCGCTGGTAAGCAGAAGTTTCTTGGTGTCTTTGGAAACGGGAAGCGTACATATATATAGTGTTATGGAGCCAGGATCCTATAAGCGGATACGTAACATCGCAGAGGTCCCGTGAATGCCTTCTTTGAAACCCCGAAAGGCTAAGGCCGTCTGTGAAGATGACCTCGATGCCCTTTGAAAATCTCGAAAGGTTAAAATGCCCCATGATTGATGGCGACCCGGTAAAATGTAAAATTATGGCTTTTTTCCTTGGCGAAGCGGCACATGAGCATGGATGTGACGGCAATTCGCGTCGTCGCATTCAAACTCCCAGAACCCGGGCGGTTTTTGATTCAAAGTGCCGGAAGCACCGTATCTCAGAAATCGTTTTCCAATTTTCGTACGAGCCCACTATAACGCTCCCCTTCGACAGGACCAAAGGGCTTGCCGAAAAGGTTAAGGAAGGTCTGCAAAAGTCCTGGCATTGACGCCCCGTTCAGCTATCCTGGAAGCATCGCGAATTAGTTGAGGAGAAGAGTAATGTCGCAGTTGGGTCTTCACCTGGATCTGTCAACCAAGCGCACGCGCAAGCGGGAATTTCTCGATGAGATGCGGCGTGTCGTGCCTTGGTCGAAGCTGATTGCGCTGATCGAGCCGCACTATCCGGCAGGCAAAACCGGACGGCCGCCTTTCCCGATCGCGACGATGCTGCAAATTCATTTTATGCAGCAGTGGTTCGGTCTGTCGGACCCTGCAATGGAAGAGGCGCTGTACGACGTGCCGCTGTATCGCGAGTTCGCGGGTCTCGACGGCGGCATGGTGCGTTTGCCGGATGAAAGCACGATTCTCCGGTTCCGCCATCTGCTTGAAACACATGGGCTGGCCGCGCAAATGCTCGCACTGGTCAATGAGATCCTGACGGAGAAGGGCTTGATGCTAAAGGCTGGATCCGCAGTCGACGCCACCCTGATTGCCGCGCCCAGTTCGACAAAGAACGGTTCCGGCACCCGGGATCCGGAAATGCACTCGACGCAGAAAGGCGGCAACTGGTATTTCGGAATGAAATCGCACATCGGCGTCGACGCAGACTCCGGACTGGTTCATACAGTCATTGGAACGGCGGCCAATGTGCACGACACCACCGTTGCCCAGGCGTTGCTGCACGGCAAGGAGACGGATGTCTACGCTGACGCCGGGTATCAGGGAATCGAAAAGCATTGTAAGGCCGACGCAGCTCGTTGGCATGTTGCGATGAGACCGGGCAAGCGCAGACTACTGGACCAGAGTAATCCTCTGGACGCGATATACGATCAGATCGAGCGGCTCAAGGCCGGTATCCGTGCCAAGGTTGAGCACCCGTTTCGCGTCATCAAGCGGCAGTTCGGCTATGCGAAGACCCGCTATCGCGGTTTGATGAAAAACACTGCCCAGATCACCACGTTGTTCGCTTTGAGCAATTTGTGGATGGCGCGCAGAGCTTTGCGAAACGCTTAAGATGGAGCCGGTGCGGGCATATGTTTCACCGGTACAGCCTCCGACTGGTGACTGTACCGGGCGATCTCCGCACAAGGAATGTCGTCGCCGTTCAGACTGCGATGCGTGTGGAAAATCGCCGCTACGAAAACGACTTCTGCAGAGCTTCCTTAACAGCCCCCAGCGGTGTCTTTTTGATTCCGTCTCTTATTCAGCTTTGCCTTAGGTGCTCGGTGCGCGCCTCCGGCTTAAGGCGTCCGAAGGGGATTCGTCAAACTGCTTGTGATAGTTGCGAACGAGCGCCGTGTAGGTTCGCACCCCCCACTTATTTGCCGTAGAGAGGATTTCACGACGACCACCGATCGAATCGTTCCGCAAGTCTTCACGGACACCTTCCATTCGCAAACGTCTGATTAGCTGCTTCGGCGAGAGGCCAAGCGATTTCTTGAATGCCAGTTGCAATGCGCGTTCCGTTACCCCAATCTCGGCGGCGACTTCGCGGACAGACAGGTGGGATCGGTTGATGTTTTCCTGCAAATAGCGATATGCGCGGCGATAGCGTGCCGGCAAACGCACAGCGACGTCGTCCAGATATCGGTCACGACTGCTGGCCATAGCACGATACGAGACGCCTACCTGTGCGTCATCGCGAAGACATTGTGCCGCAGTCAGCGCATAGCGTCCGAACAAATCCATGGCCTCGCGGTGGCGTCCGAGTGCTTGCTGCGTCTGAGCGAGCGAATACTGGTATTCAAGCTGGCGATGTCCCGTTGAACCTGCGTAGTTGATTCTATGGAGCGGTTCAAGTAATCTT
Source organism: Paraburkholderia sp. JPY465 (assembly GCF_050436725.1). Taxonomy (NCBI): domain Bacteria; kingdom Pseudomonadati; phylum Pseudomonadota; class Betaproteobacteria; order Burkholderiales; family Burkholderiaceae; genus Paraburkholderia; species Paraburkholderia sp. JPY465. The sequence goes on along the minus strand of NZ_JBNDMT010000005.1, from coordinate 41,252 downwards.
TCCGCGGCTTCAGGCTCGTCTGCTGCCAGCGAGGCCAGTGCCGCTTCTACCCGCGTCGTGCTCAGATAGTCGACGAGGCCTTGGCGACGAGCCCAGTTGAGGTGCGCCTTTATACTGTCTAACTCACCTCGCTCGCCCTTTGCAAGCGCGCGCAAACTGCGCAGATAATCGATACGTTGCTGCAGCAAAGGCGTGCGGACACCAAGCACCTTGGATTCGCGCATATCCGTTTCGTCACTGAGGGAGCGCACGTCAGCCTTGGCTCCGATGCTGCGCGGCGTCATGTCATCCCATCCAGATTGCCAGTACGCGTGATTGCTCAGAAGCGGCGAACCACGCAGTTCGCGTTGCACGGCGACGTCGAAGTGCAACGTGGCGAGAATCTGCCGCCAAAGGCTCGATGGTAGTCTCGCCGTTGCAGCGTCAAGTTCGGCTAGCTCACGTGCGCAATTGTTCGGGTAACCGAGGAGGAGCAGGATGCCCGCAATGGCCAACCGCAGCTCGACGTTCAGATTGGGGTCGTTTTCGGCCTCCTCTATAGCCCGAGCGAAGCACGACAGCGCGGTCGCCAGCCTATAACGGAACACCGCTTGCCATCCGGCGTTGCGGCACGACGCGACATTAATTGATCGACGCGGTGCGCACATCGCCTTCTCGACGGCGCGATATTGGTGTTCCGGCTCATCGCAAATGCCAAGCATCAACTGCATGTCGGTATGCATCCGCAGCAGTTGCGGCGTGCGGCGGATGCTCGCCGAGCGACCAATTTGGGCCGCTGCGTGCCGCAGATTTCCCTCACTCAGCGCAGTAAGGAAACTCTCGGGAAGACTCTGCAACGACAGCGAACCTGTCAGAGGAAAATACAATGTTAGGAACATTTAACACTCCGGGTGACGTTCGTAAGCTTAGCAGACCGTTGAAATACACCTCACCAACGCGCGGGATGCTCTTCGAAAACAACAGCCGCGTAGGCTTCGTTAGTGTCGATTTGATACCGGACGTCCCAAAGTCAAGTGGAAGAGTTAGCTCTGTCAAAGAAAGTCGCCTTATCACGGTTACTCGCTCGAGCAGCGCAACCGTCAGGCGATCGACGGACAACTCGCCTACACCGAATTCCTCGCCATGCTCCTGCATGATGAAGTTGCGCGGCGCGACTAGAAGAAACTCGGCGCGCGTCTCGTGCGCGCCGGCTTCGGGCTAGGCAAAACACTGGAGACCTTCAACTTCGACCGGCTGCCGAAGCTCAACCGCGCGCACATCCACGATCTCGCCACCGGTCGTTACATCGACGAGAAGGTGGCCATCCTGATGATCGGTCAAACAGGCGTTGGCAAGTCCCACATTGCGCAGGCGCTGGGTCACTACGCTGCGCGTCAGGGGCGCGGCGTGCTGTTCGTCACGCAAACCGATCTGATCAAAAAGCTGCATGCGGCCCGCGCCACGGGCCTCTACGAACGCAAGTTCCAGCAGTTCGTTCGCGTGCCGCTGCTGATCGTTGACGACTTCGCGCTCAAACCCCTGCGTGCGCCACACGACGAAGACTTCCACGATCTGGTGGCGGCCAGGTATGAGCGGGCGGCTACCATCCTGACATCCTGTTCGATCCGCTGACTCAGCTCGCCGATGCGCTTCGTGTCGCCGGCCACGGCGCGCGTCGCGCTGCCGCCGCTCGCGTGGGACGCGCTCGCACAGTACCTCGCCGGACGCGAGTTGCCGATTGCGCCGGTGCGCTGGCGGTCGGAAACACCGGTCATCGGTAGCCTCGAGACAGACAGTGAGGCAGCGATCAGCAGCGGGTGGCTCTGGGGTGTGCTCAGGCGCTTCTTCCTACTCGCCGCGCAGGCCATCCAGGCGGATCGTCCGCCACTGGCAGAGAAGCTGCGTCGCGCGAGTCCGCACTGGATGCGCCACACTCACGCCACCCATGCGCTGGGGCGCGGCGCGGAACTGACCACCGTGCGGGACAACCTGCGGCACGCGTCCGTGTCGACGACGTCGATCTATCTGCACAGTGATGAGGTGAAGCGGGCCAGGCAGATCGGGGATGCTTTTGCCAGTGACAGACGCCGGTAGCCAGGACGCAACCGGCGTTGAGAACCACTGGCCTCCACGCAGTCCGAAGCAGGGCGCTATGACCTGCAACCCGCCAACTTCGCGCGCCCCCGAAATGCATAACCTGTGCAAGAATCATTGTGACCTGATCCGAAGCGCCCGCCTTGCCGTCTATGGAAACCGTCGAACTTGAAGCGCAGGTGCTCGCCAATCGCCTCGGCGTGGCATTTTCTCTGGTCTTCCAGAACCGCCCGGTCGAATGCATGATCACGATCACGGCGCTGGAAGCGTATTTCTGGCTCGAGCCACGCGCAAGCGACGAGCGCATCCTCAAAACATTTCGCGATGGCTACGGCCGCATCCGCGCGATCGCCGAACGGAAACTGCTCGCCCATCCCGTTGCACGACTTGAATTGACACTGGCAGATTTCTCGCTCCGCTGAGACACCGGTTTTCATCTGAGGAGCGATTTTCAGTTCGCACCAGAGTTACTCCGGCAGCGCGTGCAATTGGCCTGGAGTCGGCTGAGCGGCGTGTTCGCGACTTACCTGAAAGCCCTTGCATCGGAGCGTAACAGCGGGTTCGCGAGTCAAGTGCCTCGTGCCTCGGCGGAAATCTAGTGTGGGGATCTGTTGTCAGATTTGTTGGGGTGAAGCCCCGAGTGCGATGGGAGGGCTGAATGACCGTTAGTTGCACTCTCGGACGGGGAAACATTGAACGACCGCGACCGTGGCGATAGGCTTGCAGCACCCCGACACTTACTGTCCAGCTTCGTGGAAATCGCTATCAAGCTTGGTGTGAAATAAGCACTTCTACGCTAGTCAGTGTCCCCGTACCCATCCAAAAACAGCGTGGCAGCGTGGGCCATGGCTTGATCTTTCTTGCGTAGATCGCGCTCGAGCACCTTGATGCTGAGCCGGGTACCCTTTGCCTCACCTCGTTTGACCTGTCCAAAGGCTCGCAGCCCGTCCTGGGCAGCAATGCTCCATAAAGTGAACTCCATCAAACTCAGCTTATTTTCCCAACCACTTGAAGCGCCCCGGGTTTTCCGGTGACTCCACTTCTTGAGAAAATGGAGCTATGGAAAACACGAAGAAGAAGTCCCCGAGGTACTCGCCGGAAGTTCGTGAGCGGGCTGTGCGAATGGTACTGGAACATCAAGGCGATCGCGAATCGCAATGGAAGGTGATCGCGTCGATCGCAGCGAAGTTCGGTTGCTCGGGCGAGACGCTGCGTAGCTGGGTACGCAAGGAAGAGCAGAATCGGGGGTTGCGCCCAGGCACGAGCACGCAGGAGCAGGATCGGATCAAGGAACTGGAGCGGGAAGTGCGTGAGCTTCGGCAGGTCAATGAAATCCTGCGCAAGGCGTCAGCGTATTTCGCACAGGCGGAGCTCGACCGCCGACCGAAGTGATGATCACGTTCATCGATGATCACCGGCACGTCTACGGGGTCGAGCCGATCTGCAGGGTGCTGCCAATCGCCCCGTCGACGTACTACACGCATGTGGCCCGCCGCGCCAATCCGGGTCTGGTTCCGCTGCGGGCCCAGCGCGACAGGATGCTCAAGGACGAGATCCAGCGTGTGTGGGAAGAAAACTTCCAGGTCTACGGCGCAGACAAGGTCTGGAAGCAATTGAAGCGCGAAGGCATTGTCGTGGCGCGTTGCACGGTCGAGCGGCTGATGAAGCAGATGGGCCTGCGCGGTGTGGTGCGGGGCAAGACGGTCCGCACGACAGTGAGCGATGGGTTCGACGCCGTGCCCGAAGGATCTGGTGAAGCGGCAGTTCACGGCCGAACGGCCCAATGCGCTGTGGGTGTCAGATTTTACGTATGTATCGAGCTGGCAAGGCTTCGTCTATGTCGCGTTCATCATCGACGTGTTCGCCCGGCGCATTGTCGGCTGGCGCGTCTCGAGCTCGGCGCGAACGGACTTCGTTCTGGACGCACTGGAGCAGGCCTTGTACGAACGACAGCCGGCGCAGCAGGACGGGCTGATCCATCACAGCGACCGCGGCGTGCAAGACGTATCGATCCGCTATACGGATCGGCTGGTCGAGGCTGGCATCGAGCCATCCGTGGGCAGCGTGGGCGACTCCTACGGGCACTGTCACGTTAAATTGCTCGCGACGTAAAACAGTGGGGGGCAACGCGCTTGCTCAGAAAACGGGCGGAACTTGGGTGATCTCTGTGAAGCGATGCCAGGCGGCGAAGCGTGTAGCAAGCTGTTTGCGATAGAGCGAGGCGCGTAGCAGGTGTCGCTTCAGCGCGAAGTGCTGCCGGATCGGACCGAAGCTCGATAGGAAAGCCTGCGTGCGCTCTGGATCGCGAAAGCCACGCATGCGTCGCTCGCGTTCGCGGGTCGGCTGATGACTGTTTTCGGCCCGGTTATTGACCCGCGCGCTGGCTTTGACAAAGATGTGCTTGACGCAAGCCAGTGCGGGAATCTCGGCTTTCGCCGCCCGATAGCTGCGCAACTGGTCAGTAACGATCTTGCGCGGTACCTCAGAGCACGCGGCAAGCACGCGCCTGAAAAACCGCTTCGCTGCTGCCTTGTCGCGGTGCTTCTGTAGCAGGATATCGAGTTCAGCACCGTGTTGATCGACGGCGCGCCACAACAGGTAAGGCTCACCGCGCAACGTCACAAATACTTCGTCAAGGTGCCATGTGGTGCCGGGCTTGCGACGCCACGCTTTCACACGGTGTGCGAAGCACGCGCCGAACTTATCGCACCAGCGTCGTACCGTTTCGTAGCTGACGATAACCCCGCGCTCGAACAGCAGCTCTTCGATATCGCGCAGGCTGAGCTGGAACCTGAAATGCCAACGCACCGCGCAACTGATGACCGATGCGGGAAAGCGATGACCGTGGTACAGCGATTTTGCATTTTTCATCATGCGATCTTACCCGACCATCTCGATAACGTGACAATGCCTCTTGGCGTACCGCAGCCGCGTCGATGTGCCGGGCGCGGTACGCCTGTCCATCTCGTTGAAAAATGACTCAATGTGCGCGGCATCGAAGGTGGCAACCGACACACTTTTCTCGTTGATGTGCCGAAGAAAGCGGTCAAACATCGCGGCGTGTTGCACCCGCGAGCGGGCAGAGAAGGGTTTACGGTCGGCCCCGACAGCGTCGGTCTCCTGCCAGAGTCGATAGGTGTCCGAAGGTTCTGACAACCAGAGAAAGTTCGTGTCCATTCTGACCTTATATACTGAATTTGCGTCCGGCACCGACCAGACGAATCTTCGATTCGTCAGAAAGTCTTTAGAGGGCAGCGGCGGTCTCGCACCGCTGCACATCGCATTTTCGGTTTTTTGACGCCGCACGAGAATGAACTCTATATCGTTAATGCGAGCGTTTGTAACCGAAAGAGGGTTGTTTCTGTGCGTGATTGCGGGTTTTGCTGAGCGACAGGCCCAGAGCAATTCGCTGCATGCCGCGGGCGGGTGCTCGGGTACGCGGCAACGAGCCAACGAAATGCCCGGAAATTTAATTGTTGCACCGGTGCAAGTCGAGTCGTTGCACCGGTGCAATTCTGTTCGATCGAGCCGCGAGTCTCCTGGGCAAAAAATTCGCATAATGCGAACCGCCTGCCCGTGGCGGGGGGTCCCTGTGGGTTGAAGTGCTGGCTTCGGGTAATATCTGCACGTGCAAAAATATGAAGATTGAGATCGATCCATGCAAATGCGCCCGCTGTTTCGCCTTCTAGCCCTTGCCGTTATCGCCACCACCACTGGCTGCTCGGACAAGTCCGCCCCGAACGCAGACAACTTCGCCGCGGCCGTCAATCAGAAATTGGCATCTAGCCAACCGCGGTGCCTGCCAACTGGAGTCTGGCCGGCGACAAGCGATCCCACGGACCACGGGAACCCTTACGCGTTTTATGACGCCGGGATGGGGTTCGTGCAGGCTGGCCTCGCAACGGTGAAGGAGGAAGGACCGAGCTCTTCAACGAGCTTTCGCAAACAGGCGATTTTCACGCTGACCGACGAAGGGAAGAAGCTGCTGGTTCCGAATGAGCGACAGCCGTTTCCCGGCAAGCTCTACGGCGCATTCTGCTATGGGAAAGCAAAACTCACGAAGGTCCTGAACTGGGACGAACCGATGAAACTGGGCGGCACCATGGTCACGACTGTAACGTACTCCTACGAAATAACAGACATACCGAAGTGGGCGGAAAACAAACAGCTTCAGACGTCGTTCCCAGTGTTAGGCACCGACGTCACAGGCAGGGGGAAAGCGAACCTTGGTGTTTCGTTGACCGATGGGCATTGGCAGCCTGCCACCTGACTTGCTCGCCGGGGCTAGTGATCGGCCATAAGCCGGCGGCCTTTGCCATAACAGGTTATCGAACGTGGCTGGTGGCACCGAACGTGCCGTCCTTGGTCAGATCGAGACTTCCGGAGCAGACCCGAAGCCGCCAGCGTAGGGGCTGAGGGTATGCATCGACCCTTGCAAACTTAACGCTTCCCCCTCCAAAAGCTTGACTGAGTCACTCAGGGCGTGAAGCGGTCACGCACCCGGTATTGCCCGCAATGACCGTTCTTTGCGATCCCACGGCCACTTGCCCGACTCCGGCTTTCAAACGGTCAAGCTCATGGCTTCTTCGACGGCGGCGAAAAACGGTGATCGGGAGCAGTTGCTAACTGCGCTGGAGATATGCGTCAGTCTCCGAGTCGTTAGTGATTTTTTCACGCGGCAGTGATACCGAAAACACTGTCTGCGTTTCGTCGGACCGCGATTCAATTGCGCCGTGATGAGCTCTGGCGATTTCGCGGGCTATATACAATCCCAGCCCCAGGCTGGTTTCCGCGCCTGTTGGGGTCTGGCGATCCGGGCCACGGGTCAGCGGATCGAAAATGCACTCGAGCGTCGCCTGCCCAATGGCAGGTCCCTGGTTGATGACGTCTATACGCACCTGCGTTGTATCGCCAGTCGCGTCGACCGTGACTGGAGCGTCCTTCGCCCCGTACTTGATTGCATTGAGAACGAGATTCTGCAGCAATTGCTGCAGGCGCTGGCCGTCCCAGGTGCCCCGTAAATCTCCACTAACGTTGAGAAGGATCTGCCTGTCGGGATGAATGGCACGGAGTTCGTCCAGTTCTTCGGACAGCACCTGGGTCAGATCGATGTTGCGGGGCACCACGTTGATCCCCAAGCCCAGTTTGGTCCTGCTGAAATCGGTCAGATCGTCGAGCAGTGCCTGCATCCGCGCTCCGCTCCGGATGAGGCGGGCCGCGGCTGCCCCCGGCGTTGAGTGCCGCGAGATAAGCTGAGGTCATCTGAATCGCCTGCAGAGGGCTGCGCATGTCGTGGCCGAGCATGCCCAGAAGAAGGTTTCGATCCTCCTCGACCTGTGCTGTGAAAAAGGAGATGGATTCGGCAAGCGCCTGGTCGATCGCTTCGCTGAAGCGGATGACGTCGTCCAGCCTTGATTCGCCGGGCTCACAATCATCCATCCACAGTCGAAGCACGCTTGCGCGCAGGGCGCGATACTCGGCGGCAATCTGGTTGATGTTGAAGCCGGCCCGTGCTCTAAGAAGAGCATGTGTTTGCGCGGCTGTTTCGGTCGCGTCAATCGGGGAAGGGGCTCGCCCCACGGATTTCTGGAACTGCGCGTCCCGGCTCTGCGAAGTTCGCAAATCCTTTGCGATGGCCTGGAGGATCTGCTGTGCATGGTCGCGCAACCCCGACGACTGCATGTTCGCCGCCGCGGGCAGCAGTGTGGCGGCGAACGCCTCCCACTGCGTCAGGATCGGCTCCTCGTTTTGCGAAATAAAATCAGCAAGCCGCATGGACTCCCCCTCGACTGGAAGGACTGGCACAGGCAAACAGGCGGCGTTCCAGGTTACCCGGGCCATTGCTACCGCCTGGCTGACGTAGTTGGGCGGGAATAGCCCGTGCTCGCAGCCAGGAACATTGAGCCTACCAGAAGCGCTTGCGCGTATGAATCCGTTCCTCCCCACTGCGCGATGGACGTTGCGCACCCTCCCTCAGCGACAGGGAAACGAACCGCCTCGCCTGCTCGTGATCGACGACGATGGAAAAGGGGCGGAAGCAATTGCAGCCGCGCTGTCGGCATCGGGATACGGGGCCCGATTTGCCGTGGGTGTCCCCGCGGCGTTGACCGCCATGGCTGCGTGGATGCCGGAGATCGCATTGCTCGACATCAACGTGCCCGGCACGGACGGATTTGGACTCGCACGCGAATTGCGACATGACGCTCGTACCCAGCATCTGGTCCTTTTGGCGTTCACCGCCTATGACGAGATCACCGTCCGTGCAAAAGGCATTGCGGCCGGCTTTGACGGGTACGTCCAGAAAGGTGCCGCTCCTGATCTGCTGTTGAAGCTGCTCAGACAGATTGCATTCAGCCCGGATGTCCTGGCTCATTGAGTGAAGGAATTTGTGTCCGTTCGGCCCTTCGCTGCCCAGCACTCAGGTGTGCCGAGGTGGGCGCGGGGCCAACGGCGAACGCATCAAATCGACCCACTCCGGCCAGATAACTTTCTTCGAACCGGTCAGTCAACCAAGTCTAGGTTTTGCGAAGCGGAGTGCCGATAAGCGGCCGTTGGCGACCTCACCTAATCGGCCACTTCCGGTCGTTCGACCGCGCTCTCGGCGCGGACATTCGAACGTCAGTTCCGCTCAGCTATGAGACTTTGCGGCACCAAAATGTGTCGTCCTGCTTCAGCGGCCCGACTGGCGATGGCGATGCGCAACGTGATCAAAGATTTGAACACTGGCATTGGCGCTGTTCGAGCCGCGCGTCAACTGCTGACTGGGGCGTCACAGTACAGGACTGCTTCTCTCGATAACAATCAGTCTTCCTGCGCAAGCCGAAACAAGACGTCAGCGAGGGCACGAATCTTGGACTGTACGGCTCGTTGAGATGGATAGACGACGAAGTACGACAAGCCGTTTTGCGCCACGTCGATAAAAGGCGTCACCAGTGTCCCAGTCCGCAGGCGGTCCCGCGCCATTCGGGGATCGCCTATTGCAACGCCATGCCCTTCCGCCGCAGCGGTGAGCGTCAATTCGAGGGTATCAAAAACGAGTCCACGGTCCGCGTCGATGTGCCGTGCCCCAACGCTTTCCAGCCAGCATCGCCACTCCTCATGGCCGTGCCCAGGATGGAGCAATGTGACATGGGCAAGGTCGGCTGCCGAGCTAAGTGATGCGGCCATTTCGCTTGTGCACATCGGTGTGAGTTGCTCGGCAAACAACGGAACCGCGTCCATACCCGCCCACTGCCCGGTTCCGCGAACAACGATGGCGTCGACGTCAGGGATAGTGAAATCTGGCGTGTCGTCCGCCGATGTGGAGATGCGGAGCTCTGTTCCAGGCAACGCGTGATTGATGTCTGCCAACCGTGGGAGCAACCAGCGAATCGCGAACGTGGATGGCAACCGCAGGGTGACGATAGACGCTGTCCTGGCGTGAATGTCTGCGTGCTGAACCAGTTGCGTGAGTACGCTTACGGCCACGGTCAACAGTTCGCTTCCTTCCGCCGTCAGCGTCAGCCCCGACGCATGGCGCACAAAAAGTGCACACCGGTAGTGCGCTTCCAGTTGCTGGATCTGACGGCTCACCGCGCCCTGCGTTCGACACAGATGGTCAGCGGCTTTGCTGATGCTCCCGAGTTGCGCCCCGGCGATGAATGCCTGGAACGCTGTCAGTGGCGGCAGCGCCCGCGTAAGGTCGGCCAATGGATATGCATGGGTTGCATACCCGGGTTGCGGATTTTTCGATTGTTTGGTCATCGGTGCATCGCTATCGTGCCTGTATCGGATGCGCATCCGCTCTAATGCGCGGAGTTGTCAACGAATGATTGGAGAATGAAGATGGCCTCATCGTCGGAAGCACTATACACGCGGCAGGTTCGCAACTATCTCGGGGAGTTGGAGCGCGGCGATATCGCGGCGATCTGCGCCTTGTTCACGCCGGACGCCCAAATCTTCTCGCCGTTTCTCGGCTGGATGCGCCCAGCGCCATTCTTTGCGAAGGTCAACGCAGCGTCTGGAGAAAGCAGAATAACGCCTATCGACATCTGCGTTAGCACGATGGGGGCCCGACGTGCGACCGGTTACTTCGTCTATGATTGGGGACTAAAGGATGGCTCCGCGGTGCGTTTCGAGTGCGTCGATGTTTTCGAATTCGACGACAACGGGCTAATCGAGCGGATGATCATCGTCTACGATACCCATCCGATTCGCAGTACGGTAGGTGACAAATACGCGTAGCCGAATCGATGTGTTAAAGCAATGTGGCGGGAGGCGGAAGTTGCTTGTCAGCGGCCGTTGACGGCGCTGAAGATTGAATGACGGGTTAGGGGTGGCGGATTCAACCGGTCGATGCAACACAATGAACGCTGCATGAGCGGCGGGAGTGTTGCAAATGAAACAGCGACACCGGATTTACTACAGCGAGAAGCAGAAAGCGCTGATGTGGGAGCGCTGGCGAAAGGGTGAGTCTCTCGAGCATATCGCCCAGCTCTTCGATCGCCACCACTCGTCCGTGCAGCGGATCATCGGCGAAGCCGGTGGAATCCCGCCGGCAAAGCGACATCGTTCGCGGCTGGCGCTAACATTAGCCGAGCGGGAAGAGATATCGAGCGCGCTTGTTGCTGGCGATTCGATCCAGTCAATCGCCAGTCGGCTTGCGCGGGCTCCCTCTACCATCTGCCGCGAGATCAAACGCAACAGTGGGCAGGATGGCTATCGGGCAAGTCACGCCGATCAGCTTGCCTGGGATCGGGCGCAGCGGCCCAAAGTCTGTAAGCTGGTCGAACACCGGATGTTGGCACGCATCGTGGCAGACAAACTTCAACTGGAGTGGTCGCCCGAGCAGATCGCGGGATGGCTCAGGCGCGCGTACCCGGACAACGAGGATTACCACGTGTCACACGAGACCATCTACCGCAGTCTCTTCATCCAGGCCCGTGGTGTCTTGAAGAAGGAATTGCTCGAACATTTGCGGCGTACCCGGGTCATGCGGCGTTCCCGCCATTACACGCAGAAGACGGGCGACCACGGCAGGATCCGCGACACGGTGTCGATCAGCGAACGTCCAGCCACGATCGAGGACCGCGCAGTGCCGGGACATTGGGAGGGTGATCTGCTTTGCGGCAGCGGGAGCAGCCAGATTGCGACGCTCGTCGAGCGCCAGACACGCTATGTGATGCTGGTGAAGATTGCCAGCAAGGACAGCGAGGTGGTTGCCGATGCGCTCATCAAACATGCCTGCAAATTGCCCCAGGAACTCTACAAATCGCTAACCTGGGATCGCGGCACTGAGATGGCCAGCCACAAACGCTTTACTGTTGCCACGGACATTGCCGTCTACTTCTGCGACCCACAACATCCCTGGCAGCGTGGGTCGAACGAGAACACGAATGGACTGTTGAGGCAATACTTCCCGAAAGGTACCGACCTGTCGGTGTATTCACAGACTAGGCTCAATGCTGTGGCGAGACGGCTCAATGAACGTCCGAGGAAGACACTGAATTACGAAACGCCAGCCGAGCGGTTTAACCAAACTATTGCATCGACCGGTTGAATCCGCCGGTCGGGCACCGTCAGTCCGCTCGTCAAATGGATCGCCCGAAAGCCGACAGTGGAGTTTCGCTGCCTGGAAACGGCCAGTCGTCAGTGCGCAGTCCCGACCCCACAACGGCCCTTTACAATTCGCAAAACCGGCCATTTGCGATGAGTCGAGCGTAACCGGAAGCCCCACACTCCTGCAAAAGCTTCCGGACAATCTGTCGACGCCAACCGCCAGGTGACCTACGATCGCCGTATGTAAGCCTTTAACCCCGCGGCGATTGCCGCGAACGTCACCGCACAACGCGTGCTCTCGCGTAGATCCTCGTGCATGGCGACCCAAGTGTCCATCGCCAAAGAAAAACTGGCCGATAGCACTGGTACAAGCGCCTTGTCCTGCAGGGCCAACGCCGATTGGCATACTCCAATGCCGAAGCCCGCGCGGATGGCGCCTAGCTGGGCCAAGTCGCTATCGGCACGAAACGCCAAGGCAGCGCGCGAGAACAGCGGGAATTGATCCTGGAACTGGCGGATGAACGCGTTCTCGTTATCAAAGCCGACGATCGCATGGTGGGACAACTCATCGATCGATTTCGGTGTGCCGTGCGCTGCCAAATAGCGTTCGTGAGCATACAAACCGAGTTTGATGCCGCCTACGCGTTTGGCCACCAATGCTTCCTGCGTGGGCCGAAGCATGCGCACCGCGATGTCCGCCTCCCGATGCAGTAAATCATCCACCTTGTTCGACAACACCAGTTCGATCGCCAGTTCCGGGTGCTCGTTGCGCAATGCAGCGAGGATAGGCGGAAGCACCTCGACGCCAATCACCTCGCTCGCGGTCAATCGCACCGTGCCGCGAACGCCTGCACCATGGCTGGAGGCCACCCGAAGCAGTGCTGCCGAGGTCGCGGCCACGCCGGCCGCATAGGGCTTCAGTTCGAGCGCGGCGTCGGTAGGCGCGAAGCCATCGAACGAGCGCGTGAAGAGCTTTAACGCCAGTGCCGATTCAAGACCGTCGATGTGACGGCCAATCGTCGGTTGAGTCGTACCCAACGAGCGCCCCGCCGCCGACAGTGAACCTGTCTCCAAGACCGCCAAAAAAGTGCGGTACCACTCCCAGTTCGGTTCGCGTCGATTCATGGCTATGCATTTTTTTATAGGTCCCATGCGATTTTAGGCAATTTTCGTTTGACCGTCTAATGCGCAAACTACGGACTCCAGCAGCAACGTCGATCGAAGTCCACGGAGCCAGAAATGAACATTGCAGCCATCGACGCCCGGACATCGCCCCGCCAAGGTGCCTGCGTCACAGCCGTATGGACGAGGCGGGTCGTCGGCGTGCTATTCGCCGCTTCCGTGGCAGCGCTTGAAGCCTGCCTACGGGCACCGGTTCAACCCGTTCTCGACGTGTGTCTGGTGGCTGTGCGCTCTCGTGCCTTGTCGATCTCAGCTGCGATCTTTCGCCCTCGTTCTGAACTCTCACCGAAAGGAGAATAATCATGTCCAACGTAGCACTATTCGGCGCAGCCGGCGTCATCGGTCAAAGCATTGCCTCCGCCCTCAGCAGCAGAGGCTGTCCCTATCGCGTCGTCGGCCGTACGGAAACCAGCCTGCGCAAGGCATTCGGCGCTGATCCGCTCGCTGAGATCGTCACCTGGACCCCGGATTCGCCCGCCTCCGTGCTGGCCGCAGCAAAGGGAATCGAGACGCTGATCTATATGGTCGGCGTGAACTACTGGCAGTTCGAACTACATTCCGAACTGATGCGCAGGACGATTGATGGTGCGGTCGCCGCCGGGGTCAAAAACATCATCCTGATCGGCACCGTGTACCCGTACGGCATGACAGAAGCCAACCCGGTTCGCGAAGACCACCCACGTGAGCCGCACACGTTCAAGGGCCGCATGCGCAAGGCGCAAGAGGATCTACTGATGCAAGCGCATGCCGACGGCCGCGTCAACGCAACGGTCCTGCGCTTGCCGGACTTCTACGGCCCTGGGGTGGAAGCCAGTCTGCTGCACCGCGCGGCGCAGGCTGCGGTGAACGGCGGCACCGCAGACATGGTCGGGCCGATCGACCGCCCGCACGAGTTCGTCTTCGTACCCGACGTCGGTCCGGTGGTTGCGCGGCTGATCGATACTCCCGCCGCGTTTGGGAAGATCTGGAACCTCGCGGGCGCGGGTGTCACGACGCAGCGCGAACTGGTGTCGGAGATGGAACGCCAGACTGGCAAAAAGCTCAAGTTGCGCGTGGCGGGCAAGATGATGCTTCGACTTGTTGGCCTGTTCAACCCTTTCATGCGCGAGATGGTCGAGATGAACTACCTGATGACCGACCCACTGATCATGGACGATTCGGCGCTGCAGCAGCTGATCGGGCCGATCCGCAAAACGTCCTATGTGGAAGGCATCCGGCAGACGATCGTCGCCGCGTCGAACACCCGTGCGCTGGCCACCGCAGCGTGAGGATCGCCATGAACGACTTCACTTCCAGCGCAGTCGCGCGCTTCATCACCCGTGCGTCTGTTGGTACGGCCCTCGTGGTAGTCGCTGTGGTGCTGCTCGCGGCAAGACAGGCGCACGCGGGAAGTACAGTAAGTATCGATCAGGCAGCTTCGGTAGTGTCGCGCCATGACATCGACATCGACGCGCCGCTCTCAACCGTGTGGGCGGTTCAGACAAACATCTCGGCCTGGCCGGCGTGGCGGCCCACCGTGACTGCAGTCAACTTTGACGGGACGCTGGCGGTCGGATCGGCATTCGAATGGGAGGAAGGTGGCCTGAAGATCACGTCGACGATCCAGCAGATCGTTCCGGAGCGACGAATCGTCTGGACAGGCCCGGCGCAAGGAATCTTCGCGGTGCATGTTTGGGAGTTCACCGCAACGGGGCGCGGCGTCCACGTGCACACTGAGGAGTCGTGGAGTGGTGAAGTCGTGAGGGCCAACGTCTCGACTCTGCAACCAATGCTGGACAAAGCCCTGCAGGATTGGCTGGCGCGGCTCAGGCAGGTAAGCGAAGCTGACTCGCCGCAACGCCAGTGGAGCACTCAGTGAGCGCTTGACCCGAGACATTGTTGCAAACCTGGGCGACTTCGGCTGATGACCGCTCCTGGCCGCTTGCAGCAGTGCCGGCGGCAACTAGCGTACCGAACAACGGCCATTGAGCGAGGGCGGATGAGGCGTCAGTTAGCCGAACTGGACGACGACCTCTACCGGCCGCTCGTGGCCGACTTCAGCCTGAGCGAGATATCGCGCTCAATCGACAAGAGGTAACTGCGGATCGCTGGTCCTATCGGCCACCGGAGATTTCGGCGGAGGAAGAGGGTGGGCCTCCGCGTGCATTGCTCCCACCGGATGACGTTCAAAAAAGAGCACGCTTCGTTGATAGATGGGTGTTACCTCGCTTGCGCATGTCGGAAACTCCGTATTTAGGGGCATTCACATTCGCTCACTGCACGTTCGCGGTACCATCGATCGCAGCAGGCGCACGCATGCTCTGACCTATCGTCTGAATTCACTTCTTCATCGTCCTCCGGGAGCTCGAGCAGCGCGTTCGATTCCGCCTCGGACCATGCCGCGGATATGGCATCAGTCGCTTTCAACCCATAATCCTCCGGGCACTCAACGATCGCATCGATCTCTTCAATGATGAGTTCGCGTACGTATGCGTTCTCGTCCTGCCCGAACCGTCGCCACGCGCGCTCGACGAAGTGGTGCACCATCACGACGGATCGCGCATCTATCTCAATCGCTATGCGGATCTTCAGAAATGGATCACTCGCCCATGGGGACTGCCACCGACCAACCAGAAACTTCGCGCTCATCATTCAATCAACAGGATGTCATTCGCACCAGCATACCCGGCACAGACGGTAGTCAAGTTCACGTACTCGTTCAATCGACAAGCGGCAGCTGCGGATCACCGGGTCTGTCGGCCACTGGCGATTTACGCGGGGGAAGGGGGTATGGTTCCGCGTGCATTGCTTCGACTGGATAGAGCTTCAGAAAGGAGCGCGCTTCATCGGTCGATCCGCAGGAGAGCCAATCGCCATACTGCGCCGGCGGGACGATGACAACGGAGCGCTTCTCTGCGCCGGGCCTATGAAAGCGCTTCATCAGCGGATGCTCATCTGAGTTCACCGTGAGCATTGTGAACGAGAGGTTATGCGAGCCGTCGACTTCCTTCCAGGAGCGCCAGAGCCCCGCGATTGCCAGTGGATCGCCGCTTGCCGTGCCGATTCTCCAACGCACCGCCTTGCCCGTCTCGTAGTTCGGTTCAAAAACGCACGACATGGAACAAGGCAGAGTTGGAGATTCTTCCATGCGCCGCTGAAGCTGCGTTTCTCCCCGACTGATTCTGAACGCGCGTTCATCGTATCGAACGCCTTCACGCCCGGAGGGATATGCCGCCTTGGAACGATGCCGAACGAAGCCCCAACTGTTTCGAACGCGTCGCCGCCGCGCCGGAAGATGGGCGCGTAGTAGTCCTTGTAGATCTCACGCTTGTAGTCGAAGTCGGGCTCCGGGAACAAGCTAAAAGCGTCCCAGGCGTCGTTAGGATTTGCTTCGTAACTGGTGCACATCAGTTCTCTCCGATATCGCGCCACGTTTGGCCACCGCTGGCCGGCAAAAAGGCCCGTGAGATATCGCCCCGGGCCCGCTCGCATCCATCGGACCGCCATCGAACCGGACGGGCCTACGCACGTTGTCCGCACGATGCTACACGTTCCGGCACTACTTGGAAGTAGCTGCAACACAGAGAAGCGCGTAATATACTGTACATCCATACAGTATTTTTGCCAGCTCCCCAAATGTCAGCGCTTCCGAGGCACGTCGAGGAAATCCATCCGTCGCTCTGGCGAGCCAGCCAGCTCGCGCGTTCGGCTGGACGGACTGTGTCCACAGGACATGACCACCTCTCGCGGGAACTGCCCGGGGGAGGGTGGCCCGTCGGTGCGCTGACGGAGTTGCTGCTCTCGCAGCCCGGGATCGGCGAACTGCGCCTCCTTCAGCCGGCGCTCAGTGCGGCAGCGAAACGCCCGATCGTGCTGATCAACATCAACCCGCCGCACAATCCCGGTGTCATCGGACTTTCGTATATCGGGGTACCGGTCGACAAGCTGATGACGCTGCAGCCTCAAAATGCGGCGGACGCGCTTTGGGCGACGGAACAGGTGCTGAAGGCGAACACATGCGGTGCAGTATTGCTATGGCAACAGCACATGCGCGCAGATTCGCTCCGGCGACTGTCGCTGCATGCGCAGGCCTCCGATGTGCTCTTCATTGCGCTTCGGCCGCTCATCACCCTGCACGACGCTTCGCCAGCAGCGCTGCGCCTGGCGCTGCGACCCGCGGTCAACGGCATCAACGTCGAAATCATCAAGCGAAAAGGGCCGGTCGGCATCGAGCCATTCGACCTCGTCCTCAAGCCGTCACCGGTCTTGCTGAGTCCGCACGGCCGCATGACCCGTCCCGCGCGCAAGGTCGCCCCGGTTCAGTCACCGCAGCCCGAGACGGTGGACTAAGAGGCGGCGAGGGCAGGGCGGTGACTGCCAGAAGGCGATGATCAACAACCTTGGCCACAGAAACGGTTGGATAACCATGCATATGCTTGTCACCCCGATGCGGCAACGTGGCAGGAAGCGCGGCAAGCACGAGGTCCAAAGCGCGGTGCCGGTCCAAGGCGACCTGATCGTTGGCCAGGAGAACTCACAGGAGCTCGGACGCTACACCGACGTGGCGCGCTTCCAGACGAGCGGCGCCGCGGATGCGCAACCGCTGCATTTGCTACTCGATGTGCGGCTCTCGCACATGGGGCCGCTTGGCTTCGTGCTCAGCGGCATCGAGCAGATTGACGGCGTGAGCTACGCGCAGTCGTGGTATTGCAAGGCACCATGATTGGCGTTCAACCTCACGGATCCACCGCCCGAGCGATGGATCATTTCGCGCATGGCGAGGGTGAGAAGACCCAGACGCCGGCACCGACGATTCCGGTGACGACCGCACGCTGGCTCGCCGTCGGCCAGCGCGCTTCGTTTCGGTACGGTTCTTGCGAAACCATTATGTCCATTTGAGGGAGGCTCATCATGGCAGAGCAACATCGCCCCGGCGAGATCGTCAAGACGTCGGGCATTTACAAGGTTGTTCGCGACGGAGACGGCGGTGCGCAGTTCGAAGTTACCTGTGTTGAGGGCGAGCACTTTCCGCCGACGCGCAGTGGCAAAGGCGCACTTTACGAGCTTGTTCACGGGGCAACCCATTCCCACAAGCACAGTGAACTCGGTGCGAAAGACTAGACATGGAACGGGAGCCGCGCCAGCGCCGTTCCCGACGTGCTCCCACCATAGAGGCGTCCGACGAAGCCGGGTCCGCGTTGGCGCGCTACGGGCGCAAGCGCAATTTCCAGGCGACGCCCGAACCGGCGCCAGTTAAACGCGGCCGTGCGCGCCGGGCCGGGCCGCTGTCGTTTGTCATCCAGAAGCATTGGGCGAGACGTCTGCATTACGACTTCCGACTGGAACTGGACGGCGTGCTGATGTCATGGGCCGTGCCCAAGGGACCGTGCTTCGATCCGGCCGAAAAGCGGACGGCTGTCCACGTCGAGGATCATCCGCTCGACTATGCCTCATTCGAGGGAGCTATCCCCGCGGGAAACTATGGGGCGGGCGACGTCGTCGTCTGGGACAGGGGCACATGGGAGCCCGTGGGCGACCCACGAGAGGGCGTGAGCCAGGGAAAGCTGGTCTTCCGCCTGCACGGCGAAAAACTGGCCGGTCTTTGGGAACTCGTGCGCACGCCAGGTCGTGATACCCGCCAGGACGCTTGGATCCTTTTTAAGAAGCACGACGAATGGTCGAAACCCCTTGCCGAGTACGACGTCATCTCAGCACTGCCCGACAGTGTGATCGAGAAGCCACTTGGCCTTCTCGAGGACCGTACGGAGTCCGCCAGTGCACCCCACGGACAGACGCCCGATCTTTCTCGCGCGGTGCGCGCAGCCATGCCGGTGCGAATCGAACCGCAGCTCGCATCGCTCGCTACGACGCTGCCAACCGGAAACCAGTGGCTGGTCGAAACCAAATTCGACGGCTATCGCCTGCTTGCCCGCATCGAGGACGAACGGATTCGGCTCTTCACGCGTGGGGGCGAGGACTGGACGAAGAAATTTCCGGAAATTGTTCACGAGCTCGTCCAGATCGTTACCGCATCAGCATGGCTCGATGGGGAAATCGTCGTGCTTGTCGATGGCAAACCGGACTTCGGCGCTTTGCAAAATGCCTTAAGTGCAAGGCGGAGCGCACAGATCGTCTACTTTGTGTTTGACCTCATGTACCTGGACGGGCTAAGCCTGCGCGACGTACCGCTTTGGGCGCGGCGTGCGTGTCTCAGCAGGCTCATCGGTGACGGCAGCGACCGAATTCGCTTCAGCGAAGACTTCCAGGCGCCGGCCGCCCAGCTCCTGAAGGCTGCCTGCGAGATCGGGTTGGAAGGCATCATGCTGAAAGATCGGAACTCGCCCTACACGTCCGGCAGGACGCAGACATGGCGAAAGGGGAAGTGTCGACTGCGCCAGGAGTTCGTGATCTGCGGTTTCACCACTCCGGAAGCTGCGCCGAAGCTTCTGAGCGGCCTGATTGTTGGTTATCACGTGGATGGCAAGCTGCGGCCGGCCGGACACGTAGGGACCGGATGGGACTGAACCGCCCCGGGTTTCCCGGAGACTATTTTGCTTGAGTCATGCCACGGCGGCAGACCCAGCGAGATTTGCATAATAAGCGGCTTCGGCCTGCGCGGGTGGAATGTTGCCGATGGGGCCGAAGAGCCGACGATTGTTGAACCAGTCCACCCATTCGAGCGTCGCCATTTCAACGGCCTGCAGATTGCGCCACGGTCCGAGGCGATGGATGACCTCTGCCTTGTACAAGCCGTTGATCGTTTCAGCCAGTGCGTTATCGTAGGAGTCGCCCACGCTGCCCACCGACGGCTCGATGCCCGCCTCGACCAGCCGATCCGTATAGCGGATCGATACGTATTGCACGCCGCGGTCGCTGTGATGGATCAGCCCGTCCTGCTGCGCCGGCTGTCGTTCGTACAAGGCCTGCTCCAGTGCGTCCAGAACGAAGTCCGTGCGCGCCGAGCTCGACACGCGCCAGCCGACAATGCGTCGGGCGAACACGTCGATGATGAACGCGACATAGACGAAGCCCTGCCAGCTCGATACATAGGTAAAATCTGAAACCCACAGCGCATTGGGCCGTTCGGCCGTGAATTGCCGCTTCACCAGATCCTTCGGGCACGGCGTCGAACCATCGCTCACTGTCGTACGTACCGTCTTGCCCCGCACCACGCCGCGCAGGCCCATCTGCTTCATCAGCCGCTCGACCGTGCAGCGCGCCACGACAATGCCTTCGCGCTTCAATTGCGTCCAGACCTTGTCTGCGCCATAGACCTGGAAGTTTTCTTCCCACGCGCGCCGGATCTCATCCTTGAGCATCCTGTCACGCTGGGCCCGCGGCGGCACCAGGTCAGGATTGGCGCGGCGAGCCACATGGGTGTAGTACGTCGACGGTGCGATTGGCAGCACCCTGCAGATCGGCTCGACCCCGTAGACGTGCCGGTGATCATCGATGAACGTGATCATCACTTCGGTCGGCGGTCGAGCTCCGCCTGTGCGAAATACGCTGACGCCTTGCGCAGGATTTCATTGACCTGCCGAAGCTCACGTACTTCCCGCTCCAGTTCCTTGAGCCGATCCTGCTCCTGCGTACTCGTGCCCGGGCGCAAACCCCGATCCCGCTCCTCCTTGCGCACCCAGCTACGCAGCGTCTCGCCCGAGCAGCCAAACTTCGCCGCAATCGACGCGATCACTTTCCATTGCGATTCCCGGTCGCCTTGATGTTCCAGCACCATTCGCACAGCCCGCTCACGCACTTCCGGCGAGTATCTTGGGGATTTCTTCTTCGTGTTTTCCATAGCTCCATTTTCTCAAGAAGTGGAGTCTCCGGAAAACCCGGGGCGGTTCACACGCCAGCCTTGAGCGCCAGCCCGGCCACCGACGCGCCAGGCTGCTCGCACGCCTCAATCAGTCGCCGCTTGCCATCGGGATCAAAGCAGCGCCGACCGCCTTCGTCGACGTGCGTGACTTTAAGGGGAAGGAAATCAAGTTCGTCTGAGGTCATGTTGCGTCCGCAAGTTGAGGGCGGATTCAACCGGTCGATGCAATAGTTTGGTTAAACCGCTCGGCTGGCGTTTCGTAATTCAGTGTCTTCCTCGGACGTTCATTGAGCCGTCTCGCCACAGCATTGAGCCTAGTCTGTGAATACACCGACAGGTCGGTACCTTTCGGGAAGTATTGCCTCAACAGTCCATTCGTGTTCTCGTTCGACCCACGCTGCCAGGGATGTTGTGGGTCGCAGAAGTAGACGGCAATGTCCGTGGCAACAGTAAAGCGTTTGTGGCTGGCCATCTCAGTGCCGCGATCCCAGGTTAGCGATTTGTAGAGTTCCTGGGGCAATTTGCAGGCATGTTTGATGAGCGCATCGGCAACCACCTCGCTGTCCTTGCTGGCAATCTTCACCAGCATCACATAGCGTGTCTGGCGCTCGACGAGCGTCGCAATCTGGCTGCTCCCGCTGCCGCAAAGCAGATCACCCTCCCAATGTCCCGGCACTGCGCGGTCCTCGATCGTGGCTGGACGTTCGCTGATCGACACCGTGTCGCGGATCCTGCCGTGGTCGCCCGTCTTCTGCGTGTAATGGCGGGAACGCCGCATGACCCGGGTACGCCGCAAATGTTCGAGCAATTCCTTCTTCAAGACACCACGGGCCTGGATGAAGAGACTGCGGTAGATGGTCTCGTGTGACACGTGGTAATCCTCGTTGTCCGGGTACGCGCGCCTGAGCCATCCCGCGATCTGCTCGGGCGACCACTCCAGTTGAAGTTTGTCTGCCACGATGCGTGCCAACATCCGGTGTTCGACCAGCTTACAGACTTTGGGCCGCTGCGCCCGATCCCAGGCAAGCTGATCGGCGTGACTTGCCCGATAGCCATCCTGCCCACTGTTGCGTTTGATCTCGCGGCAGATGGTAGAGGGAGCCCGCGCAAGCCGACTGGCGATTGACTGGATCGAATCGCCAGCAACAAGCGCGCTCGATATCTCTTCCCGCTCGGCTAATGTTAGCGCCAGCCGCGAACGATGTCGCTTTGCCGGCGGGATTCCACCGGCTTCGCCGATGATCCGCTGCACGGACGAGTGGTGGCGATCGAAGAGCTGGGCGATATGCTCGAGAGACTCACCCTTTCGCCAGCGCTCCCACATCAGCGCTTTCTGCTTCTCGCTGTAGTAAATCCGGTGTCGCTGTTTCATTTGCAACACTCCCGCCGCTCATGCAGCGTTCATTGTGTTGCATCGACCGGTTGAATCCGCCGAGTGATTGCGGACGCAAGCTTGATCTTCCAACATCGCACGCGCTAGGCGGGCAGAAACTATCGCTTACGATTGATCTCGATGAGTCTGTCACTGCTCGTTTTATGAAGCGCATGAACGACGCATCACGAGACCGTGTCCAGCGTGCGCGTCCCACATTACGGCAGTTTCTCGCCTATCTGCGCGCGGAGGCCATTGTGTGTTCGCCCACATTGGGCGGCCAGTCCGCGATTGCGCACATTTATCGCCGATACCTGGACCATCTGAGGCAGGATCGTGGACTCGCGAACAACTCTCTGCTCGTCTACGGCCCGTTCATTCGCGACTTTCTCGACAGCCACTCGGCCGGCGACGGAAGTTTATTGCCAGATGCATTTGACGCGGTAACGATCCGGAATCATCTTCTTGCCCGCAGCAAAGGTCGATCGGCGGAGTACACGCGGCTGATGGCAGTTGCGCTTCGCTCGTTCTGCCATTTCCTCTTTCTGCGTGGCGATACGGCCCGAGACCTGTATGAGTCAGTGCCCTCAGTTCGTAAGTGGCGACAGTCGACTGTGCCGACGTTCCTCACGCCTGAGCAGCAAGAAGCTCTCATTGCATCTGCAGACCGGTCGACTCCGACTGGGCGCCGTGACTATGCAATCCTGCTGTTGTTGGCGCGGCTCGGCTTACGTGCCGGAGAAATCGTCGCAATCGAGCTCGACGACATTCACTGGCGTTCGGGGGAGCTCGTCGTTCATGGCAAGGGGCAAATGGTCGAGCACGTCCCGCTGCCATCGGAGGTTGGAGAAGCAATCGCCACATACCTCCGCGATGGTCGCGGAGCGAGTGCGTCGCGGCGCGTCTTCCTTCGCAGATTGGCACCTCGGGTTGGTTTGGCGGGGCCGGGGTCGATTGGCAAGATTGTTTGTCAGGCCTTCGCACGTGCCGGTTTCCGCCCCGCGTGCCGGGGCGCCGCACATCTGTTCCGTCACGGTCTGGCGACGACGATGATTCGCCACGGAGCCTCGATGGCAGAAATAGCCGAGGTCTTGCGGCACCGCTCACCGGAAAGTACCGCGATCTATGCAAAAGTCGCGTTTGAGGACCTGCGCGAGGTCGCGCGCTCGTGGCCCACGGCTGGAGGTTCAATATGACTGCGATCCGCGATTCTCTCGCTCGGTACGTGGCGGTCCGCCGCGCTCTCGGGGCGTCATTCTACGAACCTGCATTGGCACTCGGCCATTTCGTTGATCTTCTGGAACATGAAGATGCTGAGTTCATTACTACCGATCTGGCTCTGCGCTGGGCGATGACGTCCACACTCGTCGAACGCGCCACTTGGGGGCGGCGCCTCTCTCAAGTGAGAGGATTCGCCAGATGGCTGAACGTCATTGACGGTCGAAACCAGATTCCTCCGGCAGGGCTCCTGAGTGCCCGCAGACGGCGCAATGCCCCGCATATTTACACCGAGCAGGAAATTGATTTGCTCATGACCCGAGCCGCTCAACTGCGATCCCGAACCGGCATGCGAGCACTGTGCTATTCGACGCTCATAGGGCTACTTGTGGCGACGGGCCTCAGGCCAGGCGAAGCGTTTCGACTCGACCGGTCCGACGTTGACCTCGTCAGCGGAATACTCTACATCCGGGAATCGAAGTTCGGCAAATCGCGCTTTGTTCCTGTAGCAGAGTCGACCCGGGTGGCACTCGAACACTACGTTCAGAAACGCGATCAACTCTGTCCTTTACGATTGAGCGAGGCGTTCCTGGTTAGTGAGCGTGGCAAGCGACTGAAGGCCGGCACTGCACGAAGCATGTTCGTCAGAATGTCGCGCGCTGTCGGACTGCGATCGGCGACAGAGGACGGGCGCGATGGTTACGGCCCACGCCTTCAGGACTTCAGGCATAGCTTCGCGACTGGACGGCTGGTCGAGTGGTATCGTGCCGGTCTCGACGTAAGTCGGGAATTGCCGAAACTTGCCGCCTACCTCGGGCATGTCAACGTCGGTCTTACGTACTGGTACATCGAAGCGGTTCCTGAGCTGCTCGAACTCGCGGCAGCCTATCTCGACAAGAACTGTCCAGGAGAACGGCCGTGAGCGCCGCCAGTCTCCCATCCCTCGTTCAGCGTTTTTTTAGCCAGCGCCTGCTCGAGCAACAAGGTCTGAGTTCGCATACGGTGGCAAGTTACCGTGACACGTTCCGGCTGCTTCTAGCGTTTGCCACGAAACGCATCGGGCGCACGCCGTCAAAGCTGCGAATCGAGGACTTCGACGTGTCGTTGATCGAGGAATTCCTGCAGCACCTCGAACACGGCAGAGGCAATTCGGTGCGGACACGCAACACACGACTTGCTGCCGTGCATGCCTTCTTCCGGTTCGTCGCGGTCAGCGAGCCTGCATTGTTTCTGCAGTGTCAGCGTGTTCTTGCAATTCCATCTAAGCGCTGCGAGCACGGCCCTGTTGAGTTTCTGACAGAGAACGAGGCTGCCGCTCTGGTAGGGGCGCCTGACGTACGAACGTGGATTGGCAACCGCGACCGAACGCTGCTTCTTGTAGCGGTTCAAACAGGTCTGCGCAACAGCGAATTGACCGCACTCCGACGCCAGGATGTGATGCTCGGCACAGGCGCCCACGTCCGTTGCCTTGGCAAAGGCAGGAAGACGAGATGCACTCCGCTGCGACCGGATGTCGTTGCCGTCCTGAAACAATGGCTGTTGTATCAACCGGGCGAACCAGGTGATCCAGTCTTCCCCAGTTCGCGCGGTGGTCATCTCAGTGCCGATGCTCTTCAGCGACTCGTGTCGCGCAACGCCGTAGTCGCGCGTCTCTCGTGCCCCTCGCTGAAGAAAAAATCCATAACGCCTCACACGCTTCGGCACACGGCCGCGATGAGCCTGATGCATCACGGCGTCGACCTAACCGTGATTGCGCTCTGGCTCGGTCACGAGTCCTCCGAGACGACTCAGATCTACTTGCACGCCGACATGCAACTCAAGGAGCGCGCGCTCGCGCACGCCACGGCGAGCGGCGTCGCGCCGACACGCTACAAACCTCCAGATCCGTTGCTCGCCTTCCTGGAGGCTCTCTGATAATGCCGACAATCCGAGCGACCGGGAACAGAGATCCGCACAACCGTTGTGTGCGTGGATTCCTGACGCGGCATAATCGGGGAGTCGGCATAACTGGGTCGAAAACCAAATACGTCCGTGGGCTATCGGGAGGGCTTATGCGCACTTCGGGATTATGCCAGGTAAGTGTGGCGAGCCGGACAGCAGGCGGAGCTCGCCACGTAGGATTCCACATAATCAAAGGGCCTCCAGAAACTTTAGAAGCGTGTCTGGCGGCCGGTAGCGGGATCGATGCGTCTTCAGTGGGGCAATCGCTGCCAGGGCACGCTCCTTCATGGCGAGATCTGCTTCAACGTAACCGTGCGTTGTCGAAGGACTCTCATGTCCGAGCCAGAGTGCAATGACCGTGATATCGACGCCGGACTGCAACAGGTGCATTGCGGTCGTATGTCGAAGCGTATGCGGCGAGATCGATCGCCCGATCAACGACGGACAGCGTGTCGCGGCTGCGTTTGCCGCGACGGCAATCCGCTCCGCAGCGTTCGAGCGCGTCATCGATCTTCCCCAGCGGTTAGGTAGCAAAGGTTGTTCGGCGCGCAGGCCTGCATATTCGATCCAGCGCCGAAGTTCGACAGCCGTATCCTTCCATATCGGTACTGTCCGTTGCTTGCGCCCTTTCCCGTGTAAGCGCACGCTCGGAGTGACATCGAACTCAAGATCGCTGACATGGATGCCAGTCAGTTCTGAGACCCGAGCACCGGTGTTGTAGAGCACTTTGAGGAGTGCCCTGTCACGCCTGCCATACCAGGTGTCTCTATCAGGGGCATCCAGGAGCGCCTTTGCCTCGTCACGGGTGAGGAATCCCAGCATTGGCTTGTCGGAGCGCTTCATCGGGATGGCCAGAATACGCTGTGCGATAAAGAGAGCCTGCGGGCACTGGGACGCCATATACTGCGCAAACCCGCGTATTGCGGCGAGCCTCGCGTTACGACTTCGTACTGAGTTGTGGCGCTCCACTTCGAGGTAGGCGAGGAATCCAACTACGAGGTCTGCGTCGATGTCGAGCAACGTAAGTTGTGCAGCTGATTTGCGGCATTGTTCTTCGGCGTAGCCGAGCAGAAGACGGAATGCATCGCGATATGCCGCGACGGTTCCCGGGCTCGCAGCCTGTTGTTGCATCAGACGCTCGGTAAAGAAGCGCTGGACCAAAGCGGCGAATTCGGCAGGTCGAGCCAACAGGGTATTGTTCATGCTGGAACCCCTTCGGCGTAGCGTTGGAAGCGTTCGCCCGCGATGTTCATCAGTTCAGGGATGCCAGTAAAGTACCAATAGGTATCGACTACCTTGGCGTGTCCTACATAGATCGACAATGCTGACAGACATCTCCCTATGTCCTCCTCTTCTCGGTAGAAGCGCAACGCGCTGCGCACGATGAAGGTATGTCGTAGATCATGCAGACGATGACGACGGTAGTCTCCGCGAGGTTTCCAGCCGAGCTGCCTCTCACATATTGCGTGCAACGTGTACAACATCTGGCGTTGGGTTACCGGCTGACCGCCTTCTCTCCGAAGAAGCGATCCGAACATCGATCAGGGACAAATCGGTCCCGGAAGTTGGCATACTCCCGCAACTGCCTGGTGACTGTATCGTGCATGGCGACATAGCGATGCTGATGACATTTGGAGTTGCGGACGTTAAGAACACCAGCATCGAGATCGACGTCCGCAACAGTCAGGTGAATCGCTTCGGAGATCCGCAATCCTGTCGTCAACAGCAAGCCGAACAACGCGCAACACGTTGCCGGGCGCAAACCTCCAGGTGGCCCAAGCAGGCTGGCTTCGGCCAGCAACGTTCGAATCTCCTGCTCAGTAAAGATATGTGGCACCAGCCGACGGTGTCCGCGACCTAGCAAATTCCTCGGTGGGATGACCGTTGTGGGATCTGAACGCATCTGGAACTTGGCGAAGCCGCGCAGTGTTTCGATACGGCGAGCCCAGCCAATCAAGGAGGCACGCTTCGAATCGCGAGCCCAGTCCGCCGCGAGATCCAGAGTCAGATGCTCTGCGCGACGCCGATCGGCGAAGCGGGCGAAGGATTCGAGCTGCCTGCCATCAATTGCTAGTTCGAAGCCGAAGCTGCGTCGATACGCAAGATATGCCGCCACACGGGCGGCCCAACCGCCGGTGATGTTCATGCCGTGCTCCCCGGCCATGACAGGGCAACCTCGCGCAGGCGTTCAAGATCCACACGAGCGTAGACGCGGGCCGTGTCCAAGCTCCGGTGCCGTAGCAGATCAGCGATCTCCTTGATCGAGACGTTCGCCCTCTGCAGACGAGTGGCGGTTGACCTCCGCAGCACATGCGTATTGCAGAACTGATCGTCCAGGTTGCAGCGTGCGAACGCCCGATTCATAGCGCTGCGAATCGCCGCGACGCTTAACGGAACGCCGAACGGCGCCCGGTGGCGTACAAATATAAATCGACTGTCGGTTGGCGGCCGCCCCCCTCGCAGGTATCGAGCTAAAGCAGCACCCGCTTGTTCAGGCAACGGCATACGTTGCGCACGGTGGCTCTTGGTGTGCTGTAAGGTCACGATGCCACGTCGCCAGTCTATTGCGTCAAGTGTCAGGCGGGTGGCCTCGTCTCCGCGCAGGCCAAGATCAAGAATGCAGCGAGCAATGGCATAGTCGCGCATGCCGGACGGGATGTTGAGATCAAAGGCCTGCAGGAAATGCTCGAGCTGGATATCCGAGAGTACCTTCGGCGGTTTCCGGTTTGGCCAGTTGGCGATCACCGGCAAAGTCAAAACAGCAAGGCGAGTATCGTCACCTTGCAACGCACGGAATCTCAGATAGCTTCGCAGACTAGTACAGACGAGTCCGAGTGAGCTGGGTTTCCAGTGTTGTCCGGCAAGGCTGGTCAGAAACGAGTCGACGGCCGGCGTAGTCAGATTGATGGACGCAGCGAACCCATCTGGCGTGCGGCTAGCGAAAAATGCTTCGAGGTGCCGAGCACGATAGACGCACGTCGAAGGAGCAAGGCCGCACGTGTCGCGCAAATACTCATGGAAGTTGTGCAACTCGTCTGCCAGCAGCCCTGGCGCGATCGCGGGCACGACATCCGCGTAAAGTGGCAATGCCAAAAGATGATGCAGCGCTGCGCGTGTCTCCGACACAACGGATCGGCGGGGTTCAGGGCAACGACAAACTCGAAGGTGATGCCGGACAAAGTGTTCGACAAGCGCCCCATCAACGTCGGAAGCAGATAGCCGCTGGCTCCTCATCCAATAACTGAAATGAGCCAGACATCGGAGATATGCTCCGATAGTACCTTGAGCATAACGTAGCCGTTCCAGCTCACCAATGTACGAATCGATGAACTGGCTCAGCGGCCCGTATATCAACCAGTCTCGGCGAGCGAGACGTTTCAGGCATGCATCGGTGGACATGATGGTCTCCGCAGGCGGGTTCGCGGAACTTCATCAGACCACAGATTATTATGCTGAGTTAGAACCCCTCGGCGCTGCTCTCTAGACGCCTTGGAGCTCGGCGGAGACTCGCGGGACGGATTGTTCTCCCCATAATCCTGAAGTGCGCATAACGTCGATTATGCTGATCTCACGTGTTGCCTCACGGGATGATGTTACTCCCGGGTAATTGTCAGTCTCTGGTTGTTTTGCGATGACGGCTGGCGCTGCGTAGCGGCGCCAGCCGTCATCGCGTCGGCATCGCCGAGTATCCGCGTCACCAGTTCTCTGGCACGGTTCGATCGCCATGCCTTCACGCGGCGCTGCAAGGTGCGCAGCTGCGCGCCGGAATACATGGTGGGAGCCATTGAAGTGAGACGCTCATGGAGCTTTTGCGCGGTAATGCCGGGCTCCGCTTCGAGCCACTGCTGTATCTTCGGCCAGGTATGCTCGAACGGATCTTCCCGGGTACGCCAGTCATGGGGGACGCGCGCTTTTCGATGATGCGTCGGCCGGACCTCTCCGGCCTGCCACGCCGTTCCAAGACTCACCAGGAAATCCGCGAGTGGAACTTGACCGGATGGCTTTGTCTCTGTCGGCGCCGCTCCGGAAGCACTGCATTCGGCGACACGCTGCTGGGCCTCGCGCATTCGACGTAAGAGATCCAGTGGGTCGAGCGCTCTGAACTGGGCGCGCAGTCTGCGTTTGGTTGCCTCTGACACCGAAGCAGAACGCAGCACGCGCTCGAGCGGCGTCAAGGGCGCCTCATAGCGCTTTGTCACCTTCGCGCCGTGACGGGTCTTCGATTTCAGCTTGAATGACGGCTGGAAGAAGTTGATGTACAGCCGCGACACCTCGTAGAGGGAAGCAAGGGTTGCCGTGGCTTCGAGGCCGCGTAACCTGCCATAGCCAACGAGGCGACGCACGATGGCGCCATTCTTTTGCTCGACCCACGCCTGATCGTTTTTCTTGTAGGCACGTGAGCGCGTCAGTTCGATACCCGTTGCCTTGCAGAAGTCAAGCATGGCCGCGTTCATGAAGGCAGTATCGTTATCGCAATCCAGACCACGCAGCGGAAACGGCAAGGCACGGCTAACACGCTCGATGTGCTCGAGAACGAACGCCCCGCTGCGATACGGCATGGTCAGGCATTCGGTCCAGCCGGTCGCGATATCTGTCATCACGAAGCTGTGCACGAAGTCGCCGTCGATCTTGGTGCCACCACAATGCTCGACGAAATCGACCTCGAGATAGCCGGGCAACGGATCGTTCCAGTCAGAGAACGTGCGGATCGGCACCGCACGGCGAATCGCATTGCCGATTCCTCCGGCGCGCCGGCGCTGGCCGGAGAAGGCCTGCTCGCGCACGTCGCGCAGCAGCCGGTCAATGGTAGCGGCGCTGATCTGCTCAAGCCGTTGGCGCACGTCCTTCGATAGCGACAGGTGACCATGCCGTGTCATCGAGTGGATCAGCGTCGGGATCAGCGCCTTCAGCCGCTTGCCGCAGATCCGGTCGGCAGCCTCCCACAGCGTGATCAGCGCCGCACGCACTTCGTCGTCGTAACGTCGCTGCGGACCTGGCTTCGTCCTTTGCGGCTGCGGATCCCGGCACAGCACCCGGATCGCATGCTTCCGGTGATAGCCCGTCAGTTCAATGAATTCGTCCAGGATCTGGCGTTTCTCCGTCCGGTCAGAACGTCGATACCGCTCGCCAACCGCATCAGTCAATTCCCGTCGTGTTGTCATGCTGAGCCGCCTCGTCATAAGTCGTCCCCGCCAGCATTCTGACGGGTAACAAATTACATGAGGCAACAGGTACCGCTTGGTAGCAAAAATCTTGAGTCAATGCGTCTCAGCATAATCGACGGAACTGGCTGTTTGCCGGTTCGCTTCGAGCCGGGCAGCGAGCCGCAGCCATCATGAGTCTGCTACGTTCAGCGCAACTGAATGGGCACGAACCACATGCCTATCTGAAGGACGTCCTGACGCGACTGCCAACCCACAAGGCCAGCGATATCTCAACATTGCTGCCTCATCGCTGGCAGCCGGCGGATCCTATCCGCTAGATCAATTCGTCAAGACGGGTTTGCCGGCCGCTTACGGAAGAAGCTCGTCGAGCAGGGCAATGCTCAGCGTCTCACCATGGGATAGCGAGAGAAGCGGGGAAGCTGGCGAGCGCAAATCACTTGTCTCCTGCAGTGACAGGCTGATCGACGTACCGACCAATGGTGCAATGCGCAGCCGCCGCTTCGCGTATGCCTCGATTTTCGCGAAACCAATCTCAGGTCTTTCGTGATGGCCCATGTCGGAACGGAAACGTGCCGGGTATCTGCCTAAAGGACTGCTCTCTACTCGTTGAAATCCGGTTCATACAGCTCGCGGCGAACGCTTTCTTCGGCTTCACTGACGGCGGATTCCAGGTCGTCGTCGGTATGAAGACCGAAAAACTCCGATGCTGAAAAAGTGCTGGTTGCAGTGAAAGCGTTTGCCAGGTTGCAGGCAGCGAGCTTCGAAAAGCCTGAAATTCGCAGTCCACAGGCAATGCACTCGAAATGCGAGGGAATGTGCGCCTGGGTCTGCTCAATCTCATCGCCTGTGACCTTTGTATTTACCGGGCCCGTCGCCGTGCCCGTTAGCAAAGCCGTTGACCCACATGCCGGGCACGCCACGCGGTGCCCATTGTGTCTTGTGGCCCATGCCGAGGCCTGGTTAATGAGGTTTTCGCGTTCATCGGCGGATTTCGCACTCCAAACCTTCTGATACGCCGCTATGTCGCTACGGACCGAGTCCGCGGCCTGGTCAGTGAGGGAATCTATCAACCGACGGACGTGTTCGGGGTCCTTGTAAAAATCTTCAATTTTCTCTCCCGCATGCCCCAAAAACACCTCGGATGCCTGATAGAAGCGAGGCAGCCAGGTCGAAGAACCGTATCCGATAAACGCGAGTTCGCCGGAATGCAACTCCGCATTGCGTTTGTTGAAGTGAGCCGTGCAGAAGTTGGTGATCTCCTGCGTCACGTTCGGTTTAAGTTCGCTGAGTCGCGAAAGCACTTCCTTTATGCCGATGGAACCGGGCACGAATTTCTTATGTGGGCGTTTGGCCCAATGCATAAGAGAGGTTTCGCCAATCTCTCTCTTCGGCGAGCAACACGGGTGAAACGCTTGCGAGGGCCGCGCGGGCAAGCATCTCCAGGCAAATCGTGGATTCAAGTGCGTAGTCCGGAGTGGTGACCTCCGATCTGTCCATTCTTTCCGCGTACAGTCGAGCCTTTGCGAGCAACGCGCCAACTGACCAGGGGTGCGATTCAACCTGCGTGGTCATGAAGTGAGTCCAAGTAAATGCGGTCAATGCAACGGCCTTCGGACTCCGGGGTCACATTGCCCCGGCCGTGCAGAGTACGCCAGTTATCGATCAGTAATGTGTCCGCGGGATGCTCCAGGATCAGTTCGAGGCGCATATTCCTGAACTCCGCCGAGTTTATCGCTTTGGCGCAGGCTTTTGCGCTGTCATTGATGGGCTGGATGAACAACGGGTCCCACCGAATGCTGGATGGAGTTTCTTTGCACACCTTCATCGGAAACGGCACGATCGTGCGGCTCGCCTGTCTCGAAGCAAAAATCGCCGAGCCGAGTAGCAACGGGTCCAACAAGCTCAATGAGCCGGCTTGACTATATATATGCGTCGCAACCTGGTTTCCGCCGCTCCGGACCCTCAACATCAGGTAACGCGGGGGCACGATCCAGTGCGCCAGATCTGTATGCGGAGGATACTCGCCAAAACCGAAGTGCCCGTAATATCTGTTGGGCGCCAGATGATTTCGCGGCTTTGGCCTGAGCTGGTGCACCGCTGAATCTGTCAGACCCGCGAACAGTCGGTGATCCGTGACTTCCCCTAAGGTTCTCGCCACGTCTTCGGTAGAGGTGCCCCGCATCCATTCCCGAAGAAAGACGAAGCCTTCTCCCTCCAGCCCGGCGCGGATCTCAACTGTTTTCATTCGCGTGGGTTGAGGCGAGGGTGCGTGTTCGAATCAGGCCGTGAAAGAAGGGCGCACCCAGTCTCGCGGGATGCCAAAGGAAGGGACGCGCTGCGCCCGATAACGCTCAGGAAACGGCGACCTTCACCCAACCGGCTTTCTTGACCCGCTTCCGGCGCTCGTCGGACTCATTGATAGCATGGTCGATCTTGGCCTCAAGATTGTGGGCCCCGTGCTCGACCGCCAACTCCTTGAATCGCTTCGTACGCGTCGACTCACGCAGAGGGCTCTGCGCCGACGCCTTCCTGATGATCTTCCTGATGATTACCTTGCTCATGACGTTCCGGTACTCCGTTGAACCGCCTCGTAGACGCGGTAGTCTTCCACAAACGCTACCACGCTCTCTCCAAGGTCGGCAAGAAAACTTTCGAACTCGTCAGTCGAATCGGACGATCGCACCCTAATATCAGTTTCGATCACGACCACCAGCGGCTGTTCGTGCTTGCGTGACCCCGGGCTTCGCTCTTCATCCGCGTGGGAGACGGGAAGAAGAATGACGTGGTGATCGGTGTTCCAGGCTTCGTCTCGAGGGGCGGTATACCATCCCGGGTCGAGATTCTCCCATGCTCCGTCGAGGATCTCCGGATCGATGTCCGGTCCGCGAACATTAGCGTACCCGAAGTGATATGGGGTCGAAAGTTGCCATTCCCGCGGCGCCTGCACCGCGAACGCCACCTTGAATTGCGCGGGCTCAGACGGATCATTTTCCCACCATACGCGGTCTTCCGCCTGCAGCAGCGCGACCGCGGTTTCCGCAATCTGCCTGCAGCCACTCCGGAGAATGGTCGGGAGTTCGGTCAGCTGCTTGTCGAGCACGTCGGCTACCGCGTCACGCGCCTTATCCACGGCCTCGCACAGATCCCGCAGCTTCGCATCGAAATCAAAAAGGTCCAGGCTGCAGCTGATCGGCACATGCACCATCCTGTCAACCGCTCGCGTATGGATCTCCATCGATCCGGCGATGATCGAGGACATCAATGCGCCGGCCCAGTGCCCGCCGCGCCCGTCGTGGCGGTGATCGGGCTGGATGGAGAAGGCAATCGTCGGCAGATCGCCTGCCGCCGCCCGTTCCCGGTCGAGTGTCCAGACCGGCAGATTTGACGTGACACCACCATCCAGAAAAGCACGGCGCGCCACATCGGCCCGAACGCCTGAACTTCGCTGGCAGAAGAACGACCATGGCCGGAACACCACCGGCAGGCAGATCGACGCAGCGACCGCGTCGGCAACCACCACGTCGGGCG
The DNA here is from genome assembly GCF_050436725.1 of Paraburkholderia sp. JPY465. Lineage (NCBI taxonomy): Bacteria > Pseudomonadati > Pseudomonadota > Betaproteobacteria > Burkholderiales > Burkholderiaceae > Paraburkholderia > Paraburkholderia sp. JPY465. Next base: position 7,438 of record NZ_JBNDMT010000005.1, on the reverse strand, counting down.
TCCGTTCATAGGAGAACACTTCCACGCACTGGTCCGTCACGTTGGTCGCGACGACCTTCAGGGGCATGCCGGAAAACGCGCGCAGCTGCCGGAAGGTGACGTCCGCTTCGTGGCGCCCCCGCGACTTCACTGCAATCGCATGGTCGACGAAGTCCCGCACGCGCTGCACGGAACTCACCCCGCGTGACATGGCGACGTAGGCGCCTCCACCTATGAGGAGCAACAGTACGCCCACAGCCATACCAGTGAATGGACGCCACATTTCGAGCGCGCCGAGCAGAACCACCAGCATTGCGAGTACCGCTGGTGTCCATTTCAGACGGGGGACGACCAGCCTCAGGACCCGGATGAACGCCCAGCCCTTGCGGGAAAACAGGTCCGTTGGCCCACGAAGCCTGAACCTCGCACCCAGGGACGCGATGATATTGGAGCGGGTCGCGGTGTCCAGCATTTCCTTGCTCGAGTAACCGGCTGCCGAGAGCGCGGCGATCATCGCACCGGCCGAGGTGCCCGCGACGCCCTTAATACGGATTCCCAGTTCCTCGACGGCCGCGAGTGCGCCGACGTGCACGATGCCTTTTGCGCCACCGCCCTGAAAAACCACAAAGGCCGGTTCCGGCGTGTCGTGAACACCGGAGCTGTCGGCAAATGTCGTGTCGTCGTTTGTGTGCATCGGTCGTGATTTCGTGAGCCGCGGTTTGGGGAAATTCTATCATCCCGCCGCATCCAATCCTGATAATCGTTATTATCAGGATTGCGTTTAATGGCCTAAAATGGGGTAGGGCGGCCCGAATGCCGGGGTTTGCCCATTTTTTGACACAACGAGACCAAGAAAATGACCAAAAAAGAACAACATCCGGACAGCCCCGTGATGAAACAGATCAAGACGGCCGCCCAGCACGCCGGCGCCATACTCGATGCCGACGTCGGTCTGGCGAACCGGAACGTGCCAGTTACCAGCGCGCTGCGCCAGCCAGGGGGCCGCACGATGTTTCTCGACGTGCCGTTGCGTGCGGTGGTGGCACTCGGGCACCGGAATTTCGCGCCGGGGGCGACAACCTGGCGGAGCCTGCTCGCCGGGCTGAATGGCAAGACCTGGGATGACCGCGTCATCGGCTACTTCGAGTCGGAGATCGGCCTCCAGGAATTTCCGCCGCCGGACGCCAACGGTCCGCTCGAGCTGGAGGCCGTGGGCGGCATGGTGGCAGCGGTGAACGGCATGCATCGCCTCACGGCCGCGATCTGCTGGCTCGCCGCGAAGCACGGTGAGGATGCCGTGTTGCGCAAGGTGCAGGTCTATGTCAGCGACGCGTGGCCAGAGCTGACTCGCCGGGTCGTCGACGAGACGGCCCGCGGGCACGTCGTCCAGATCGGACTGGACTACGATCGTCGCGAGCGGTGGCTGCGTGTGGAGAGGAACGGACGGGTCGAGGTCCTCGGCCTCGAAGGCGATACAAGGAAAGCGTTTCCCGATACGCGCGGCGGCATCGAACGCGGGCTTGATCGGGTTCGCGGCATCAAATGGGGAGACCGCGGGATCTGGAAGCGGGTGGAGTGGCGCACTGTCACACCGCACATGGCGGCCGCACTCGATGACGATGGCTGGCTGAAAACGCAGCTCGCCCAACCTCTCTACGAAGCCATTCCAGCCTGACCGGTCATGGCCAATCACCAGCAAACCGTCAGTCGCCAACGGGCCTACACGCGCAACGACTTCGCGGCGCTGCGCGCGTTCGTGCAGCGCGTGCCGGCCGCCACAATCGCGAGGCTCTATTTCAGTGAAGACGAAGACGGCAACGAGCCGACACCCGGCTGGGTGGAGTCCTACCTGCGACGCATGCAGGCTGACCTGGTTGATCTGGCCATCGAGCACGGTTCGTCCGTGCTCGCCGACCACCTGAAAAGCTCGGCGCGCGCTCATGGCAGCGCGCGACTGACGGCGGTCACCCTCAGGATGGTCGAGCAGGCTGCGACGCTTGCGGTCGCCCGGCCCAGTGCCGGGCACGGCGTTGGCATGTGGTTCCGCCCACTGGTCAGCGAACACCTGAAACGGCAAGGCATCCTGACGCTTGGCGATCTCGTCGACTTCTGCAACCGGCGAGGGGGCAGCTGGTGGCGGGCAGTCCGCCGCATCGGGCCCGGTCGCGCACGTCATATCGTGGCATGGCTTCGTCAGAATGAGAGCAGCATCGGACGGACCGTCGCCGCCGATGTCGACGAGCGGCCGCCCTTCGCAGCGGCCGACTCCGCCATTGTCGAGATCGGTGGCCCGCACCGCGTGCTGGTGCCGATTGAGCGCATGGCCCTGCGCGAAGAACTGTCGGGTGCGCGTGGCCAGAACCGCGCCCTGACCTTTTCGCAGATACGCGCGCGCAACGATCTCGAGGCAATCCGCGCGTGGCTCTACCTTTACGAAGACCAGCCAAAGACCCTGCGGGTCTACACCCGCGAGGTCGAGCGGTTTCTTCTGTGGGCAGTCTGTGTGCGTGGGCGGGCACTGAGCGATCTGATGGTTGAGGACTGTCAGGCCTACAAGGATTTCCTGAAAGCGCCCTCGCCTGCCTTCGTTGGACCGCGTGCGAGTCGCTCAAGTGGCCGGTGGCGCCCATTCGCGTCGGCAGAGATGCTGCCGGAAAGCCAGAAATACGCGGTTCGTACGCTACGTTCGGCGCTGGAATGGCTGGTTGACGTACGCTATCTGGCGAGCAATCCGTGGAAAGCGGTCAAGGACCCGGTGGTGGTCGAGCGCGAGCACGACATGAAAATCGAACGCGCCCTGTCCGCGAGCCTGTGGGAGCGAATGCGCTATTACATCGACGCACAATGCGAACCCGCTTCGGCGAGCTACTGGCGCACGGTACGCGTCGCGCTGCTGCTCAGTGGCGACTCGGGACTCCGTCGCGAAGAATTGACGGTCTCCCGGCGCGAAGCGCTCTCCCCAACCACCTGGGGCGAGAACGAGGCGCCGGTCTGGCAGCTGCAAGTGCTGGGCAAGCGCAGGAAGATCCGGACTGTTCCCGTCAGCCCGGCTGCAATCGACGCGCTGCGCGGCCACTGGCGCGATCGCGGTATCGACTTTGACAGCGCGACGGAAGGCCCACTAATCAAGCCCGGGTTCATTCCTCCTACGCCCCATGCACAGGACAAGCACGCGACCGGAAAGGATCTGTCCTACTCGCCCGATAGCATCAACAGGATGATGCGCTGGGCGATGAAGCGGCTGGTCGCCGGCATGCCGGACCTTTCCACCGAAGACATGAAGCAGCTGGCCGCGACCACACCGCACGCGTTCCGGCACACCTTCGGCACCCAGGCCGCCGCCAATGATGTGCCGCTCGATGTCGTTCAACGCATCCTCGGCCACCGGTCGCTGCAGACCACGACGATCTACGTCCAGGCGGAGAAGCACCGGATGATGCGCGAGGCGGCAGCCTATTTTGGAAAGACGAAGGAATGAGGTCCTTGCAACGGTGCTGACAATGTTCCGGGCGCTGACAGACTGTACGCGCACTCGCCATCGTCTTGAACCTCGAAAGCGCCCGAGATTCTGTGGGCGCGACTCCTTTTGTTTTTCTTTCTTGCGGGCGGACGACAGGTACAAAACCACTACGCAGCCGGCAGCCGTGCCTTTCGCCACGGAGCTGAAGGCTATCGAAGTTCGTAGATTTCGACGTTCTCTCCGCTATCGTTGACGCACGCGAAGACGTTCCCAACGATTACCCCAAGCTTTTCCAATCCCGCGGCTTCGGGCCCATGTGGCACAAGTTGTCTTGCGCCACGTTTCGGGAATTTGAGCCAACTGCATTTCAATCCGCCGATTGGGCAAACCGCCACTGACAATGGCCGTGAAGGATTTCGCACATCATAAACTACAGCATGACGGCCGCTCACGACGACAATCACCGGAAGGTCTCCGTAGCGTGCGGCGCGCAACTTCATGGGGCGTTCAAGATTCCTCAGTGTCGATGCGAGTCTCAAGGGAGTCTGTCTTGCCTCAACGCTGCGCGTGAGCGCTGCAGTTTGCTGACCGGACGCCGAACGATGAATCGACACGTCGAGCCCTTGAGGCGTCTGCGGCGTTACCGCCCATGCGTAGGCACGACCAAACGCGTCAGCCACGCCGACAAAGAGCTTCTGCTGGCCACGGGTGCTCAATACCACCTCGTCTTTTTCAGCGAGGCCAGCGACGTACACCTCCCAAAAGCGGAGTCCTTCCTCGTCGGGCGCGGGATCAGGAATCCATTTTGGATCGAGGCGGCCGTCGCGAAAGAAGTCATTTACCAGTTGAATGCAACTAACGACACGATACGCATGTTCAAACTCCAGTTGATGGCGAGCGTCTTCCGTCAAGGTGGTGGGGATCCCAAACGATACGACCCTTGCCCCACCAGTCGTCTTGATAAGTATTTGGCACGGGTATGGAGCGGGCCTCGCCAAATATGACGGCTTAAGTACAGAGCAATCGACGCGCACCGTGGCGATGAACTCTGATAATGGAGCCGTAGCCTTCTCGATCGTGACAGGAAACTGATTATCGGGATCATAGAGGACTCTTGCTTCGCACACTTCCAGTGGTCCAGAGCCATCGTTATTGAGGCCTAGGTATCCCTGCTGATTAATTCCAAATCCGGTGCGGCACGATCCCCTCACCGCCCACTCGAACGGCATCAGCGTTGCTGACAGGGCAGCCGGTATTACAGGCCAAGCAGGTTTCGTCGAGCCCAGAAGATGGAGCCCATCTGGGTGAGAAGCGACCTGCTCTACACTCAGATGCCCCAATAACTCGTTCCCCAAGAATAGGTTCTGCTCGCGCTCATACGTAGAATCGCCAATTTTCGTCCACCCATCATTGGGTGCGGACGGAACGGATGGGTTCAGTTCGACACCCAAGAAGTCCAAAACCGATCCGACGATTCCCTCCACGTTCGCGTCGGCCGAAAAGGAGAGCCGCAAAGTTAGAACGTCCGATTCCTCCACGAGAAAGTCGCTATTGGCGTGAAGTGTGACATCAACGTCCGAGCCAAATGGTCCCGCGCCATTCAGCACTCCGCTTTGCATTGCGTTCACGCTATGACCGTCTCCTGCCCATGCCGCCGCGGAGCCTTGAGAGGAAAATCCTCCTACGTTTTTCGAGGCAGCATTTAGGTATCCGAGTGCAATCGGCTCTAGGAGCCTATGGTCGACAAATAGTCCCCACTGCTTGCCATCCAACAGACCCGTAGCGCCGCCGGTAAAGAAAGTGGTCCATGCATCGAGGGTATCGGGATCTGTACCGTTCTCAAGTCGGATTGAGAGAACGGAGCCTGATTCGTCCGTGGTGATCCCGGCATTGACGTATTGAAGGCCGGACAATTCGAGCGATCCAAGACCGCTGAGGTCTAAAGGTATGTCGTATGAGAACTTGGACAAGGCCGCGTCGATCTGTTGCCCCGCATCAGGAATCAGCACCCCAAGATCCCCGATATCTGCGGGCGGGAAATACTCGGCGTGAAATTGCGGGTGCCCGGATATGAGAACCATAGTCAGGATGAAATTAACCGCAACTGCGGGATTCACCAGGGCGGTCGCCGATGGCGGTGTAGGCGCTGCGCCATTAGCCTGGAGGTCGCTGATAGAAGTGAAGTGAAGTACGATCTCTTGCGTGACCTTCACCGCATAGGCATTTATAAAGTGTGGCGGGCCATACTCGTGCCCCGTCACTTCGGCGGTACGCGGCGTTCGACCAAGTGTGGTTTTGTCAGTAACTTCGAGGTGATCCAGAAGCCAAGTTTCGCCTTGGAGCGTCGCCTCCTTGGTGAAGCAAAGTGCTTGGCTTCGGAGGACGTTTCGGATGCCACCCGAGACCTCATGCGTCGTCATCTGGATTTCGATGATCATAGCTATTCCGCATCTTTGCTTTGGCGCGTCGGCGCCCCACGGAGTTGCTCTAAAGCTTCAGTCGCTTTCAAGTCTTTGTACGTATCGAATTCAGCCTCGAGTTGTTCCATGATGGTTCTGAAGCCTGCGTTTTGCGATGCTTCGCGAAAGCGCGAAAACAACGATTTGCACGCGCGGAATTGCTTGGACGTTAGACTCGGATTTTGACTTTTTGAACCGGCCTGTCCTCTTTGCGTCCCCTCGTCTTTTTGCGCCAGCTTCACGATTGCAGCGACGTAGGGATGAATGGCTAACCACGTCGTCGCCGCATCATGGACCAACTGCATATCTTCTGTTGCAACTTGATACAGGTGGTTGAGATTGTTATCGTAGATCTCTCGGAGTTCGCGACCACGAGGTGTCGGCATGAGGACTAGATCCCGAAAATCGACAGTCGTACGGTATGTAGCAGCAAGCTTCAGCATTCCACTGGTAATTCGATGGGCTAGGTTAAGCCGCAACTCCGCGGATAATGGTTGAAGTTCGTCTGCGTTCGATGGTCGAGGTTGCTCCCCGTCAAACGAGATGCAGCTTATGGCCCTCGTACTAATGCTTGTGACGGAGCCAACATCAAGTAACGAATCTGTCAAACATCGAAGCAGTACGTTTCGCACGAAGCAGGCTCTAACAACGACGCCATTTGGGCCAACCACTGGGTCGTCCATGCATGCCCCGCTGTACATCTTGTCGCACTCCGCGCATTCGCCCACAGCTATAACGGTTCCGTCTGGCAATCTGCAGGATGGCATTTTTCTTTCCTCTCAAATTGACGATGCGGTGTAAATTCGAGCGAGCTTGGCGGTGCAATAAGCGAATGGCGAGAGAATTACTTGCTTACAAGACTCAAAGATCGAAGCACAGCATAGATCAGCGTAGTGTAAGTAAAGGCAGTTTCAAGAGATTTTTTGAAGTCTTGATTGTTGGTAAATGAACGTTGGAAGTGAGAGGTCTTATCGCTTCCGTCCCGCAGTTCGCAACTTCATTCCCTGTCGCCCCGCCGTTGCCCGGTAGCCTTGAACAATGCTCGTTTCGGTTTTTGCGAAGTGGTCGTTGAATTGTTGTAGTTGGTGATTTGATCAATCGCTCCGGGGCTCGTGTTGAAAGTGGCATTGGGGCCGTTGATGGTGATGGACGGTGTGGAGTCGGCTGCATGGAACATCCCGACAACTGGAGGAACCACCGCGACTGCTGCTGTGATCGCACCGGCAATCTTCAAAGCGATGCTGAGCTTCATGGAGCGCCTCTCGTCAGAAAAGGCGGCGTCAACACGGCGTACTCTGGTTCTTTCCCCCGTCAGTCCTTCGGTTAGTCCACCGCCTTACCTAACGGCCGCACACCCATTTGGCAATTTGCTAGGCCTGCGCCTGGTGTTCGTCGTCGTCCGACTTCCGCATGGCGTTGGCTCGCGCTCTACGCGTCTTCGCCCTCTTTTCTTCTGCATCGACAATTTCGGTCGGAGCCCCCATCCACTTTAGAAGCGTGTGCGACAACCCATGCTTCAGTGCATAGCCGACACCATCGG
>NZ_JBNDMT010000004.1:0-32930 GCF_050436725.1 Paraburkholderia sp. JPY465 | reverse complement strand
TTCCTGTAGATGCCGACCATGCCCGCGCAAACGGGCCGATGTTTACAGGTTCGATCAAGCTCGAAGGGGTATCGGTTCCGTTGTCGGCCTTCCTCAAGGAAGCTCGCAACGGTTCGGATACGCAGTTTCTCGACTTGTCGATTGGCGCGAAAGGGCAGGTGCATTTCTCGGGGCGACTCTTTCGCAGCGAGAAGAAGAAAACGGAGAAGTCGCCGGACTACACAGGCTATCTCACCGTCTTGCCCCTGACGCCTGGCGTCGAAAACGAGTACACGGAGGACGATTGGAAGGCAGCACCGCGCCTCACCGTGTTTGGCCGTCGCAAGCGTAACGCTGACAACTCTGTTCGCATCGCGCTTGACGTAGTACCGCAGCGTTCGACGGCTGAAATCAGCGAGGAGGAAGTCGGGTTCTAGGGAGAAGGCTCTAATAGCCGCCGCAGTACGAGAAAGGGAGAGAAGGCAACTTCTCTCCCTTTTTATTTCGTCATTATTTTACCCAATATGAATAATTCCATACTAGGCTTTAACGCTAAAATCAAGCTGGTAAATATGACAGGTAATCTGCGACAATTATTGAATATCAAAAAAGGTTAATTCGTAACTGTGCCGTTACAGGTTATTCCATCGCGCCAAAGAGGCTGATAACCTGATCCACGTTGCCCGCGTTGGACTGGTTGGCGTCAGGGCATTCGTTGAGGAATTGCCTGCGTGCATCTGACGTCGCGCTTAGGTCAAGGTGCCCGTGGTGAAACTTCTTGATGGACAGGAAATCGCTGATCGGCTTGTTGCAGTTATCGCCGCCGGACTGCCCCATTGCCTTGCCAGTCATACAGACAAGGGAATCGCACGGCGAAGCAAATGCAACGAGCGGGCCTGACAAACCAAGGATGAGTGCGAGGGCGCATGAGACAGCTTTCTTCTTCATGGCGTTATCTCCATAAGGGGGCTTAAAAGAGCGCTCGGCGTTCCAGTCTAATCAACGCTTCACGCAGGCCCAGCAGCGCGAGTATCACGACTCCTGTGATGATCGCATTCCGAGGGTGCGGCCAGTGATGAGCGTATTCGACACCAAGGACAACGAGGCCCGCGAGAACAACCAGCGTCAACCCAAACCGTATGTAGCGGCCAAAGAGACGAAGAGAGCCGCACGCGAGCATCCACGCGGTATCACGCGACAGGCGACCAATTAAACGAGCAGCGCCGGCCAGGGCCGGTATAGCGCGCTCAAAGAGCGCGGCGAACTTCCGTGCGCGACGTTCGCGGCGAACACGCTTACCCGTCTTAATTGGAATGACCTGTCCCATGTCTCATCCTTTCTTTTCTTCCGTCACCTCGAATTCATCGAGCGTTCGACCTGCCTTCAAGTACGCCATCAACCACGCCGGCCGCCGGCCGAAGCCCGACCACGTATTGGCCGGATTCTCTGGATCGCGATAGCTCGGGCGCGTGATCGGCGCGGCGTTGGGAATGTGGAATTCCTCCAGCGTTCGACCTTGATCCAGGTAGGCCACGACCCATGCAGGCCGTTGGCCCCACCCAGACCAGGTGTTGAGCGGATTCGCAGGGTCGCGGTAACGCGCCTCGCCTCCCGGTGCCGTCTTTGAGGGGAACGGTACGAACTCGATCACGGTTCCATCCTGCCTTCTGACAAGACGCCGACTCGCATTTTTATCCTTGCCTCTCACTGATTACGCTTCCATAATATACTCTGTCCGTTTCGTGCAAAAGAGGATGTGTGAATAAATTCGCCGCACTCTCTCTCGTGCCAATCATGGCCGTGCCCGTGGTTGCGGAGGCGACGCCTGCTGCGTTGTCACCGCAGATCCTCGCGCTGGCCCGCACGTGCGCGCCTGACATTCATCCTCTGACGCTCGCGTATCTGGTTCGCGCCGAGTCTCACAACAACCAATACGCCATCAACGTCAACGGCGGTAACAGCCTGCCCCGGCAACCCGCGACCGAGCAGGACGCACGCGACGCCATCGCGTTGCTCAACAAGCGCGGCTGGAATTATGACGTTGGATTTGCCCAGATCAACTCTGGCAATTTTCGCAGTCTAGGGCTTACGGGTGAACAGCTCCTAGACCCTTGCACCAACTTGCGCGCGGCGGCCCTCATTCTCGGCAACTGCTATGCGCGTGCGGTGCAGGCCGTTGGAGAAGGGCAGGGCGCTTTGCAGCGCGCCTTGTCTTGCTACAACACCGATTCGCAAAGCAAGGGCTTTGCAAACGGCTACGTCAAACGCGTTGTTGCTCAGGTTCGCTACAAGGTGCCCGAGCTGATGGACGGGCCAATCAATGCGAACGATGCGGGCGCACCCACCAGCCCGAGCGCATCGAGCGCGACGCCGGTTCGCCGGCAAGCCGTTGCAGCAGTCGTGCCCGCGCAGCCCGCAGCCGACCCGGCCACGCAGGGCGGCGAGCAGGGCGCGGCAGGGCAAATCGAAGAAGGGGCATTCGCCCATCCCGAACTCGGCGCGTTCATGAGCCGTGTTTCAGCAAAAGGAAGCCAATGAAAACCGTTGTGTATCTGGCGATGCAAAGCCAGCTCGAAAGCATCCTGCGCGAATGGCAGGTCGATCGCGTTGTGATTCATCGCATCGAGTCTCGCCAGTGGATTCCATTCATCGACATTCGGAACGAAGCCGGCCAGGCCTATACGTGCTCGATCCGCGTCAAGAAAGCGCTGGAGCCTAGAACGTGGTCTGACTTGCGCGCGCTGGTCGATTGGATCGACACGCAGGTTGGCGTCAAAGAGTGTGCGTTGTCTCTATCGGACTTCGAATGGGAGTCCGAAAACTTAACCGTGGAGTGAACCCCGATGAAGAAGAAACAGATTCAAGCATCGCAAGTCGCCGTGGGCCTGATGTTCCTGCTTGCCGCCACGCAGGCTTTTGCCGTCGATACGGGCGCGTCCGGCCTCAATTCCGCACAGACCTGGATGATGGTTTGGGTTCCGGTTGGCTGCGCAATGATTATCGTCGCGATGGGCGTTGGCCTCATGGCTCACATGGTCAAGCTGCACCAGCTCGTCTATCCGGTCATTGGCCTGATCGTCGCCGGCTCCGCTTCTGCGATTGTCGGCTACTGGATTTCGTGATGGCCGCGAAATTTCCGCTGTTCAAGGGGGCTACGCGTGTGCCGTGCTGGTTTTTCGTGCCGCGCACCGTGCTCCTTGGAACTTTCATGTTCTGCGGTGCCTTGTACATGTTCATCCATTTGTACGCGATGTTGCTGTTCGCGCTGCTGTGGATGGTCGAGTACGCGATAACGAAACACGACGAACGCATGTTCCGCATCTTGTGGCTATGGATCAAAACCAAGGTGCGCAACCGGTTCGACTCGCGACTCACTTCGCTATGGAAAGGCTCTAGTTTCTCGCCGGTCAGCTACATCGACCGAATCAAAGAGGACCACCGAGACGAGGTATAGCATGGCCGTTGCTACCCGAGAGATAAAAAAGAACAAGAGCTTTGTGAAAGAGCCTTCGTTTACGCAGTTCATTCCGTACTCGCAGCACCTCACGCCCACGATTGTTAGCACGGTCGGAGGCGAATACGTCATTGCGTTCCGCATTCAAGGCCGAACGCACGCCAGTGCTACCGATGAGACGTTGCGCCATTGGGTGCTAGACCTCAACCACGTTGCGAAGCAGATCGGCAACGAGCATGTCAAAATCTGGACGCACTTGCACCATCACAAGATCGAGAGCTACCCGGCCGGCGAGTTTCCGACCAAGTTTGCGCGCGATCTGAATGCGAAGTACCGCAAGATGTTCGACAAGGCACCGCTGATGGTCAACGACTGGTATCTGACGGTCGTATACAACCCGGTTGGCGATATCGCACAGCAGTTCCTTTCGAAGTTTGATCGACCGTCGCGCGAACAACTCGAAGAACGTCAGAAGCAGGCAATCGAGAAACTGGAGGACATTTCGACTCAGCTAATGGGCGCAATGAGCGCCTACAGCATCGAGCCGTTGACCCTCTATTACCGCGACAAGAACGGCAACATCATCGAGGACGCCGACAGCGCTCCCGATATCGAAGACGACGCCCCGGACGACGACGACCCCGAAGGCGACCTGTTGGCCGAGCTGCCGGCCGATGAGCCGGCCAGCGTGCCGGCAGAGCCGGTGCCGCTCGCGCAAAGGCACGTCTTTTCGCGCGTGCTCGAATGGTTCAGCTTCCTTGCGAATGGCGAATGGTCGATCGTGCCGGTGTGCCGTGGTCGCATCTGCGATTACCTGATGACGAATCGCCCGGTCAGCTCGCTCTTTGGCGACGTGATCGAGCTGCGCGCCGTCGAGCGCAATCTGTATATGGCGGGCATCGAGGTTCACGACTTCGAGGAAAACACCGAACCGGGCCAGCTCAATCTCTTGATGGAGGCGCCGTATGAGTACGTGCTGACGCAGGTGTTTTGCTGCATGTCGCGTGCAGCCGGTCGCGTGCTTCTGCGCAATCAGCAGCTTTCCATGATGGAGACGAACGACCCGAGCAAGTCGCAAACCGAGGAATTGAGCACGGCGCGCGATGACGTTGCAGCGGGCCGCATCATCATGGGCTTTTACTATGCCGTGATGCACGTTGTTTCGCTCACGGCCGATGGCGCGCAGCAGACCGCGCGCCAAGCCAAAGTCATGATGAATCAGTGCGGCATATCGGCCGGTGCCGTCAGCCTCGCTTCAGACGCGGCGTTTTACTCGCGCCTGCCTGGCAATACTGCCTGGATGCCCCGGCCGGTGCCGGTCAATAGCTGGAACCTTTTCTGTTTCTCGTCGTTTCACAACTTCATTTCCGGCAAGCCCACGGATAACCCGTGGGGCCGCGCAATCATGTTGTTTCGCGGCGTGAGCGGCTCGCCGCTTTTCCTCAACTTCCATTCGACGCCGAAACTTGAGCGCTCGTTTGGCAAGCGGCCGGCCGGTGTAACGGGCATTTTCGGGCGCATCGGCTCCGGTAAGACGACCACGCTTAATGCGCTGCTGACGTTCTCGACCGAGGTTTCGATTGACCCGCGCATGGCGATCTATGACCGTGATCGCGGCATGTATCCGCTCGTCAAGGCGCTGCACGGCCATTACACGGTGCTGAAAGAAGGGCTGAATACCGGCTGGCAGCCGCTCCAGCTCACGCCCACGCTTATTCACATTGCCTTTGTCAAACGTCTGCTGCGTGTGCTTTGCGAAATCACGCTGAACGGCAAGCCGATGGAGCAGCCCGAGCTGGACACGCTCAACAGCGCCATTGACGCCGTCATGGGGCCGCCCATCGACGCCGGCCTCAGCGCCGCGGAGCTGGAAGCGCGCAAGTCCTATATCCCGATGGACAGCCGCACGCTTACGGCGGTCATGGAGCACTGCGAGAAGCCGCACCGCACGTCGGCCATGCGCCTGACCGTGGCCGCGATGCTGCTGCCGTGGACGCGCCACGGCGAGTACGGCTGGCTGTTCGACAACGACGCCGACCTGCTCGACTTCCGCAAGAACGATATCAACGCGTTCGACCTGACCGAATTTCTCGTCGGCAAGGATGAAGTCGCACCGGTCACACGCACGCCGATGCTGATGTACCTGAATTTCCGCGTGCGCGAAACGATCGACGGCAAGCGCCGCTTCATTCAGGTGTTTGACGAGTTCGCACAGTATCTTGATGACCCGATCATGGTTCGCGAGGTCAAGCGCGGCATTAAGAACGACCGCAAGAAGGACTGCATTTATGTGTTCTCGACGCAGGAGCCGAACGACGCGATTTCCAGCACGATCGGCAAAACCATCATCCAGCAGATGGTTACGCAAGTCCTGCTCGAAAACCGCGACGCCGACCGCGAGGACTACGGCGACAGGGGCCTGAAGTGCCCGCCCGCCGATATCGACGCGGTTATGTCGATTCCCGAGAACAGCCGTCAATTCCTCATTCGTCAGGGCGGCCAATCCGGGTTGGCGAGCATGAAGCTCGAAGGCATGGACGAGGAAATCAGCATCTTGTCGGGCACGCCGGACAACGCGGATCGGCTTGAAAAGCTCATTCGTGACCTTGGCACCGATGATCCTGACGTGTGGTTGCCGAAGTATTACGCCGCAGTCGTCGGCCGCAAAGCCGGCCGTTAAAGGAGTGACGCCATGAAGTTCGTGAGAACCACCGTAGCCGCCGCTGTACTGGCCGCCTCGTGCGCAGGCGCACAGGCGCAGATCGTCGTGACGAACCCGACTTCGTTCGCGCAGCAGGCCGCCAACTTCGCGCAACAGATCGCTAACCTGAAATCGCAGTTGCAACAGGCCGAAAGTCAGTACGCAGCCATTACCGGAAACATCGGCCAGTACCAGAACCTCTTGCCGACAAGCCTTTCGACGCTTAAAGGCAATCTGCCGCAGAACTGGGAGCAGGTCTATTCGGACGCGATGAACAGCACATCGAGCGTGTCCGGCTCGGCCTCGTCCATCCTTTCGCGCTTCGACAGCCAGATTCAGGGCATGGGCCGCGGCGACGCCCTGACGTTCATCAACCAGCAGTTGCACTCCAAGGGCGCTTACGACCGCGCCATGACCGAGCAGGCTTACGACAACGAAATGCGTGAGCTGAACGATATGCAGTCGCTTACGAACCAGATCGGGCAGGCCACAACGCAAAAGCAGATCGAGGATCTACAGGCACGCATCCAGACCGCCCAGGGCGCTATCCACGGCGAACAGGCCAAGCTCCAGCTCATGGCAATGGGCCAGCAGGCGCAAGACAACCTCTTGCGCCAACAGCAGGCCGTCGCCCAAAAGCGCTACCTGTACGGCGACGAAAGCGAATCGAATTCCGCTCCCAATATCACCGGCCAATAAGGACAGTCCAGCATGAAAAAGGCAACCCTCATTCTCGTGGTTCTCATTCTCGCGGCGTGCAACAACAAGGAGGAAGAAGCGCACACGCGCAGTTGGTATCGCGAGCACGACGCCGAACGCAAAGCCGAGGTCGCGAGCTGCAAGGATGACGCCGCGAAGCAGATTTCGGCCAACTGCGCGAACGCGCAGAACGCCGAATCGGACATTTACATCAACGGCAAAGATTTCTACCGGAACGGCGGGCAAAGCAGCAACACTGCGCCCAACCTGACCGCTAAGTGAGAGGACGGCAATGGCCTACGATGGTGTTACGCAGATATTCACCTACATGGACACGGTAACGACGCAGATCGTTGCCGAGAACGTAAGCCGCATCGTCTCGTGGGCTGCGCCCATCGCGGCGGCCGGCCTGACGATCCAGCTTCTGATCGACGGCGTTTCGACCATGTTGATGCCAAGCGGCGAGCCGCTATCGCAGCTCGTGAAGAAGTTCATGCAGTACTACGCCATCGTTGCCATTGCCGGCACGGGAGGTCTCTATGCGGCCACGCTCGCAACGTGGGCGCTTAGCTTGCCGGACAGCCTCAGCTCCGTGCTACTACTCAATGGCTCGACGGCCGGCAGCAGCACAAGCGCCATCGCAACGATGATTGACCAGGCGATGGATCATTCTCTGACCGTCATGCGAACGCTGTTCGCGCAGGCAAGTATCTTGTCAGAGCAAGGGCTTGTGGCGTTGCTGTTGGCCCTCGTCGTGCTGCTGGCGACGGTGCTTATCTGCGGTATCGGCGCTATCTCGATCCTGCTTGCCAAGTTCCTGCTTGCCGTAACGGTGGTGTTCGGCCCGATCTTCATTTTCCTGCTGATTGCGCCGCCGCTCGTGAGCTTCTTTGGGAACTGGCTTGGCTCAGTCTTTAACTACATCGCGCTGATCGCCATGACGGCGATGAGCTTCGGCATGTTCATGAAGTTCTTCGACAACGCGATATCGGCGGCCGCGACGCCTAACCCCGATGCCGGCGTGCTCATGTCGATCATTTCGGCCGCCATTGTCACGGTTATGGCGGTCGTGCTGCTGAAGTCGCTGCCCGACCTCGCCGCGAGGCTTACCAACGGCGTGAGCACGAAGCTCGCGCAGCACATTTCCGCAGTCAGCGGCGGTGCCGGTGGAAAGGCCGGCGGCGGTGGTGGCGGCGGCGGATCGGGCAGGGGCAGCGGATCGGGCAGGGGCAGCGGCAGCGGATCGAGCGGCGGTAGTGGCTCCGGTTCCGGCTCCAGTTCGGGCGGCGCAAGCGGCAGCTCGGCCAGCAGCGCGAGCAGCGGCTACAACTACGCGCGAGGCTCACAAGGCGCGCAGAGCCGTTCCTAACACCATACGCAGGGAGAACCAGTCATGAAGCGATACGCAATTTTTACCATGTTGGCAGTACTAATTTCCTTTGCGGGTTGCGCCAGCATCAAGCCGCCGCCCGAGCCTGACATGAGCCACCTTGTTCCCATCAACAAAAACATTCCTGATGAACTGCAAGGAAGCGCCACGCCGCTGCCGGCGACGGGCGCGAATGCTGGAGGAACCGCACGATGATGAATAAGCTCGCACTGCGCAAGCCGGTCACGGCTGACGCGCTCGACAAATATCTCGAAGAACGGGAAGGCCTGGAACTCGACCTGACCGACGAGATCCTGCGTTCGCGCAAGCGCGCGTGGCAGGTTGCCTGCGGATTTGGCGGCTTCGGCATCTTCGCGCTGTTGCTCGCCGCCTTCGTGGTCTGGCGTTACTGCGAGCCGATCGCAGAGCACATTCTTTGGCGCGACTCATCGACGGGCGCGATTCAGGAGCTTTCGATTCTTCCCGGCGGCAAGGTCACCAGCTATGGGGAGCTGACGGACGGGTATTGGGTTGCGCAGTTCGTCAATCACTACACCGGCTACGAGTTTTATTCCTCGCAAGCCGACTATGACTTTGTGAACCTGACGGCAACGGGCGCGCTGGCCGACGAGTACAAGAAGCGCTGGAACGGCCCGAACGCGCCCGACAAGCAGCTTGGCGACTCCGAAATGACCACCGTGAAGGTCAATTCCGTCATTCTCGATACGGACCACGGCATTGCGACCGTGCGCTATACGACCACGAAGAAATATCGCAATCGCCCCGAACCGGAACCGACCGTGCATTGGATTGCGACTGTTTCGTATCAGTACGACAAGAAACTGATGACCGCCAAGCAGCGATACATCAACCCGGCCGGTTTTCAGGTCACGGCGTTCCGCCCGAACACGGAAGCAACGGAGAAATAACTATGCGACGCGCGATGCTCACTCTTGCCGCCGCGCTCGCACTGACGGGCGCGCAGTATGCGTGCGCCGTGGGGCCGAAAACCAACTCGCCCCACGACTACCGCATCAAGTCTGTTGTCTTTAACCCGACCGATACCGTCGAGGTCAATTGCGTCATTGGTCTGTCTCTGACGATCAATGTTGCGCCCGGTGAGCGCTACGTCACGCACACCTTTGGCGACCCCGGCGGCTGGCGACTATCGCAGAACGGCAATCACATCATGGTCTGGCCGACGAACGCGAATAGCGACACCAACCTGACGCTGTTCACGGATCGCCGCGTGTATTACATCCTCCTGCACTTCATCGGCTCGCGCGGCGGCGATGGTAGTCAGCTCGGCAACACGCCGGCCACGTTCATCAAAACGCCGTGGGCGATGCGCTCGGCCACGCTGGCCCTCAACTACACGTATCCCGATGACGACCGCAAGTCGGCGCTCGTGAAAACCAACGCGCAACGCGTGCAAGAAGCACTGGCAAACGCGTCCAGCGCGGGCCTTTCGAACTTGAGCTATTCCCGCTCCGACGAAGCCGGTACGGAAGACATTCGCCCGGTCAACGTGTGGGACAACTTCCGGTTTACCTACTTCAAGTTTGAGCCGAACGCCGAACTACCGACCATCTTCTATATCAATTCGGCTGGCAAAGAGGCGGTGCCGAACGTTCACATCGAAGGGCCAAACCACAACATCATCGTCGCGGAAAACGTTGCACGGCAATGGCGTATCCGTTCGAAAGACAAGGTGGTTGGCGTGCTCAACGCGAACTACAACCCGTCGATCGGCGCGAGCCCGAGCGGCACCGTATCGCCGTATGTGCGCCGCGTGCAGAAGCAACCCGAAGGAGATAACAAATGACCGACCGCACCGATACGCCCGCCGTGCAGGACGGCCGGCAGTCGTTCAACAAGGGGCCGCGTGCATCGACGCCTGGCCTCGTCGCCTTTATCGTCATTGTGATCGCGCTCGGCCTTGGCCTTGTCGGCTGGATGGTATACGGCGCGCTGCATCGCAAGCCCGCCGCGCAGCCCGCAGCCGCCTCAAAGCAGGACAAGCCCTATCAGGGCGCTTTGCCGGAACGCACGTTTAGCGACACGCCGACGAATCCGACGCTCGCGACCGCCCCGACGCCGGCCAGCGCGCCGGCACAGCAGGAACCGGCACACCAAGACTCGCGGCAGCAACAGGCACCGTCGCCCGAAGCCGTCGCGAACGCGCGCCGGCTCGGGATTCAGCTCGCGGGCGGCCAGCAGGTCAGCGCCGACCAAGGCCAGGCGCCGGCCGGCGCTCAAGGCGGCGCACCGGCCGGCCAGCCCGCCGGATCGCCAATGCAACGCGTCAGCTCGAGCAGCGACGCGTTCGACCGGCAGACCACCGCCACCCGGCCGCAGGCCGTCAAGGCGACGCTGCTTGCGCATCCGAGCCTGACCATCCCGAGCGGCACGATGATTCCGTGTGGCACGAAGGGCGAGCTGGACACCACGCAACCCGGCATGGTCGGATGCCAAGTGAGCCGCGACGTGTATTCGGCTGATGGTCGCGTGAAGCTGATCGACAAGGGCGCGCACGTTGACGGCGAAATCACGGCGGGCATCAAGGCGGGGCAGAACCGCGTATTTGTCCTGTGGACGCGGGTTCGCAACCCCGACAACACCATCGCCAATCTCGACAGCCCCGGCACGAACGCGCTCGGCAGCTCGGGCATTCCGGGGCAGGTCGATACTCACTTCTGGACGCGCTTTGGCGGTGCCATGATGATTTCGCTCTTTTCTGACCTCAGCTCGGGCCTTGTGCAAGCGGCGGCCAACAGTGCGAACAGTGGCAGCAACAACACGTATCTGAATCTCGATAACACGTCGAACACGTCTAACCAGCTCGCGGCCGAAGCGCTGCGCGCGACCATCGACGTACCGCCGACGCTCTACGACGCGCAGGGCGACACGGTGAATATCTATGTTCGCCGCGATGTTGATTTCAGCGACGTGTACACGCTCTCTATGGACGGGACGCAGCCATGAACGCACCGATGCAAGCCAAGTATTTCGACAACAGATCGCTGCTTCATACGCTCGAACCGTTGCAGAAATATTTTCAAGACGAGAACGTGTACGAAATGCGCGTGAACAGGTTCGGCCAGCTCGTGTGCGCGACCCGGCAGGGCCGCGTCTTCCACGAAGCGCCGTTTCTCACGCATTCCTATCTCAATCGCCTCACTGACACGCTGCTAAACGCGAACGGGTTGCCCCGGCAACCCGTCAATGACGTGATGCTGCCGGACGGCACGCGCGGCGTAATCTGCTGGCCGCCGGCCGTGCTCGAAGGCACGGTACTGATTGCGTTCCGTAAGCACCTCGCCGTGGACAAGCCCCTTGAGCAACTGGACGCCGAAGGCCGCTTCGACCAGCTCAAGGTGCGAACTTTTGATGACGCGACGAAGCTATCGGACTTCGAGCAGGAAATGATCGTCTTGCGCGACGAGCGCCGCTACGTCGAGTTTCTGAAAAAAGCCGTGGTCGGCAAATGCAACATCGCGGTAGCAGGGCCGACCAACTCGGGCAAGTCAACCTGGACGCGCACGCTCTTGAATCTCGTGCCACGCAGTGAGCGCGTGATGGTGTTGCAGGACACGCACGAAGTGGGTTCCGACGCGCAAGACGAAATCGGCTATCTCATGTACGGCGAACAGGAAGGCCGTTTGTCCGCGCGTGAGTGCCTGCGCACCTGTATGCGGCTTTCACCTGATCGCATCTTTCTGACCGAGCTACGCGACGACGCGGCCTGGGACTACCTCAAGAGCGCGAACACCGGCCACCCCGGCAACATCTTTTCGACGCACTCGGAGAGCGCCGTTGAAACGCCGTGGCGCATCGCGGATCTCGTCAAATCGTCCGAGGTCGGCCGGATGCTCGATTACGACATGATCCTGCGCACCGTCCACGCCACCATCGACGTGATTATCTATATGCGCGACTGGAACTGCGTTGAGCTGCTGTACGACCCGGTATTCAAGAAGAAGCACGCCAAGCGCTAAAGGAGGCGACACCATGCAGAACACCACGCATCAACTCATCATGAACGCCGTCATCGTGATTGTTGCCGGCGCCTTTGCGACGGCGATCTATCGACGCATCGCGCCGTACCTGTTCCGCCGGCACGGCGAAGCTATGGCCGCTCGGCTTGCGCGCGTCGCCAGTGAGCAGGAACAGGCCACGCTCAAACAGCGCGACCTCAACATGACGCGCAGCCGCGCGCTGCGCGTGCGGCTCACCAACGTTGGCATTTTGGTTGGCTTCTCGCTCATCGTGTGTTTGCTCACCCCGCGCCTGGGCTTCGCAATCACCAACAACGCCGTCCTGACGTTCGGCGCTTACGTGCTCGTGGGCTATATCGCAGTGCTGCTTGCCCGCGTCGTGCCCGCCGAAGCCTTGCAAGGACTCACCTGGAACAGCCGCATCGACGTGCGGCTCTATTACGTGTGGCTCTGGCCGCTCAATGTCTTCAAAACCGTTACCGCCAAGCACTAAGGAAGCTACCCACCATGACACAGAAAACGCCCCGTAATCCTTCGAATCGTCTGCTGCTGCCGATCGTCAAGCGCGAGCCGGAAAAGACGAAGCTCCCCGTGCAGCTCGCGCAGGAGATACACGCCGATTTGCTCGCGTACCAGCGGGCCTATCAGGAAATGAACGGCGTAGAGCTATCGCTTGATTTCATCATCGAGCACGTTCTTATCCAGCACATGAAGCGCGACAAGGCATTCCAGACGTGGAAGGCGACCGCACCGAAGGCGGCCGGCTCGAACTGATCGCATCAACTAGCACGGAGGACAGAATCAGGTGAAAGGCGATACGTACAGGCACCTCAGCGCCGAGCTGCAAAAGTTGGAGCGGCGCATCGAGAGTGCAAGGCAGGACGAACGGCAAAACGTTTTGCAGGAGATTCGCGAGAAGATGACCGAGTGGGACATTACTTCGAACGAACTCCGACGCTATCGACGTGGCACGTACCGTATGAAGCCGGTTGTGGCGAAGTATCGCGACCCGGCCACCGGCCGCGAGTGGAGCGGTCGGGGCCATGAACCGGCCTGGATCGCCGGCAAGGATCGCAGTCTGTTCCTCATCGAGGACGGCGATGCACCGGCCGGCACGCTGCGCGCCGTTCGCGCTGATTAACTCTCTCAGGTTCCGCCGGCGGCGGAGTTTTTGACGGTCGCTTCGGCGGCCGTTTTTTTAGCTCACTTATGGAGCCACGTCACGACTACGCCCGCAACACCCAAAACAGCGGTCACAATGCACGCGACAATGGCGATTGTCGCCGCACGCGTGGCTATTGCTGATTGCTTCGCCGCTTCACGCGCGGAAGTCTCAGCGGCTGCCGCCGCGCGCTCCGTGGCCGCTGTACCGCGTTCGGTCGCTTCGAGCTGTCGCCTGTCTCTCGCTTCCGCTTCGCGGGCATCGAGGAGCTGTAGATAGTCGCGCCCCCGCTGCTGCCGGGCGTTGGCAATGCGCCCCGAGCCGATCATTTGCCGGAATTCATCAAGGCCGCCGGGTAGGGTGGCAATGTAAGCCTCTATTTCTTCGTCTGTATCGAACACATTTCCCCCGTTGTGGGGTGCCGTCAATAAAGGGATTTTTTCGTACGCCAAGCGCTCGGGGCTTGCCGCGAGCGTCGCTGATCGACCTTGAGCATTATTTCGCGTAGTCCAAAACAGCGCCCAGGCTCTGCCGGCCTGAATGAGCTGCATGTCAGCGTGTCAACGGTGACACTTCTAATACGGTATACGCCAAACTACACTTAGCGCATCTTAGGCCAGAAGGCAATCGTACAAAACACTGGCGCAGTCAGTAACGTATATTGTACCGACCTAACTTCTCTTTTTCCTTGCGCAGTCAAGTCCAAAGAAACGCCAACCGCATTTCCTGTCAATTTTGTGGCTTTTTTATAGAGTGTTCTGTCTTTATTAAGGCTGCTTATATATTTTTGATATTCACTCTTGGAAAGTTCTCCCGACTTCAATCTGTTTCGCGCGATAGATTTAAGCTGATCCACACTCGGGTCGTCGTCCTCGTAGCTAACTATAAGCGTATTTTCTGTGGGGTTATTGAGCGCATCGCCAACTAACCCATCCTTAAATTTGAATTGTATCGCGTCACTCCCTGCCGCTTTTACCTCCAATTGATTCTCGTCACTGCGGCCGTTTGAGTAGGTTGCCTTGTCAACGCCGTCTATATTCCATCCGGTAGGCTTGGTTTTGCCGTCACACGTTTCGTCATTAAGCGTTGTTACGTTGAGGTAGCAGTTTCCTGATTGACACAAGAGGTCAAATTGACGGACCACCCTCCAAGGAATTTCCTTTCCGAACATCGGGTCTGTTCCTTTTGCGCTGGCTGCAAAGACGATTTCCATGTCAGGTATATTATTTTCATTTTCGCCTGCAAAGACGTTTTTTGATTGAAGTAATAGCCACGCCACCAAAAACAAAATGGCCATTACTTTCTCGTAGTCAATTTCGATTCTTAATTTCATATCCAACGCTCCCCGATATTGTTAATTCCCATCGAATCCAGACTTCTACACAGTTCTCTCTGGCATGGAAGATTGGCCCCCGCCTGTATCGCGAGCCGTCAGCATTTCTGGAAGTGTACCCGCTGCCGTTTCGTCGCGTTGCAAAACTCCTAAGTTCTGCAACGTTGCGCCGGCAACCGGCAAAGCTCGATGCGACATGGCTTTGCAATGTTGCAAAATATAGTCTTGTATGCACCTACATATGCGACTATTATTTGCAACATTACGCGTGGTAGTGGGCGTGCCGAGTGGCTGATGTTATCCAGTAACCCGACCCCTACGCTACTGACAAACGACCGGTAACAGACGATGGTTAATACCTACAGCTACGAGATTGAGCCGCGCCCTTCCAATTTGGGAGGGGGCTGGCTTCTCCGGCTCCTTGAGGACGGCACGGAAGTAGGAGGGGGCGTGTTCCCGGCCGACGCTGATGCAGATCCGCAAGCCGGCATCGACTGGTGGAACGGAATCACCGAGGCCGAGCGCGCGCATTGGTTAGCCAAAGCGAGCAGTGCGCGGCCGCGCGACGCATGGGATGCATACCTTCAACAGTCTGCGCACGACGACGCTCTCAACGAGGCCATGTCATGGCTCGAATCGCGAGGAAGCCAGTGAGAGACTCAGTCGCTATCGCGCCGCGCGATATCGAGACGGGCGCGTTCCTGATCGGATACGCCCGTGTCTCGACACGCGACCAAGATTTGACCAACCAGGAGGCGCAGCTGCGCGCGGCCGGTTGCGGCCGGATTTTCGCCGAGAAAGTCACCGGAACACGTCGCACTCGACCGCAGCTCGACCGTATGCTCGACCACTTGCGTACCGGCGACGTGCTTATTGTGACTCGCCTCGATCGGCTCGCGCGCAGCATCCGCGACCTGCTCGACATTGTTGAACGCGTGCGCGAAGCCGGCGCAGGCCTGCGCAGCCTGGCCGAGCCGTGGGCCGATACGACGACGCCGGCCGGCCGCATGGTGTTGACCGTGTTTGCCGGCATCGCCGAGTTCGAACGCAGCCTGATCGTTGAGCGCACGAGTATCGGTCGCGCAGCGGCCAAGGCTCGCGGCACGAAGTTCGGCCGCAAGCCGACGCTCACGACAGCGCAACTCGACCATATCTATCGCCTCGCGGACGAGGGCAACACTAGCATGCGGGAAATCGCCGCCCTGTTCGGCATTCATCGATCGACGTTATTCCGGCTGCTTTCGCAGCGCGCCGCGCGTGCGGCTTAGGGAGGGCCGAGGATCAATGGAACAGCCAACCGACATAAGGGATAAATTAACGATCGAGACGTGGCCCTTCAGCGCATCGGGTTCGCGATAAAGGATCTCACTTTTGGCCGACTGTCTCAGAAAAACGCGCGGTCAGCGCTTCGAACAGCGCGGCGGCTGCCACAAGGATGTTATCTGGCAACGCCGTCCCGCTGGTCGCCCACGAAGACACGAGAGCTAGCGCCGTGGAGACCTTCCAACCTTCGGGCAAGCTCACGCTTTGCCGGGCGGATGCACCCTTGATCTGATTCACGAGACCCTTGGTTTTCCTATCTGCGTCGGTAAGCTTCAAAGGCACACTCAGAAGAGCGTTCAACGCGGGGAGAAGTATCTCCTCGCCCAGGATGTCCTCAATTTCAGAATCCGAATCTGGTCGTCCAAGTGCGTCGTCCAGCATCAAAACCGCGCTCTCATGGCCAGCATACAGCTCCTTATACAAGGCGTCCCGACGGACGCGCCCCGCATCGTCACTGTCGAGTAGCACTACAGGGCGCACGTCCTGACCTAAGAACAGCGCTGCAAACTGGCCGACGAGTTTGGTCCCGCCGCACGGCGTGATGTAGATGTCTTCAGGAAGCGATGAACGCTTTGCGGCTCGGCATTGATGGTTTAGGGCGTGCAGATAGTAATAATCGCTCATTCCTTCGACCAACACATTCTTCTTGTGTTGAAAAAGGCCTCGCACCATGGCGTACCCGGCGGCTGCTTGAAGCGGAAAGATTGTTTCCCGGTCCTTGGGCCAGGTCTCTGCACTGATGCGCGAATGCCCCGTGCCGTCCTCGGTGACGGGACGGACCCGATGCAGGTTCTCGCCGTCAATCAGGAATGGCGAATGGGTGGTGTAGAGGAGCTGATTACGCTCGGCCAGTGTCTCGAAAAATGCAATTAGCTCCTTTTGTGCGGTCGGATGAAGATCAAGCCCGGGCTCGTCTAGAAGGAGAATTGCGTCCTTGTGTCCCTCGTCCGATTCGACAAGAAAGACGAGGTAGAACGAAAAAAACCACTGGAACCCTTTGCTTCGCGCTTCCAGTTCGATCTCAACGTCGGGGCGCCGATCATCTGCCACCCAGATCCGGAAGTATTCGCCGTCGGCGTGGTAACGGATTTTGTGGCGCCGCTGCGACCACCAATCGGAAAAGCGCTTACTGATATCGTTTGACGCGGAATTCAACCGAATCGCGCGCTCCTCCTTACTTCGCTGCTCCTTTGCGATTAGGTCATCCGAGGGCAATTGACCCTGCCGACGCATATTTTCGGACTCGTTCTCGAACCCCAGCGCGGCAATCTCGGCCGCGTCTAAACTGACGTGCCTGAACATCGCATTGATCGTGCGCACCTTTGGTTGGTCTGGATTGCGTCTCAGATCTTCAATAAACCGTGGGAGATAGATCGCGCTATCGAGCGCTCCATAGTTCTCGAAGTAAATAAGGACCGGCAGTTTCGCCTTTACCAACGCGTCGATTTGCGCGCGTATGGGCTCCTCTTTTGCGGCGTCAAGGACTGGGGCGATAGCCTCCTGGAACGCTTCGACCATGTCTGCGGTCAGCGGCGTACTCTTGCTTTCTGCCTCACTCCGAAGCACGGTGAGGAGCGCAGCATCGTCAGTATTCTGAAGATCCGTTTTGCCCTTGAGTTTGTCCTGCCAGACGGTAGCCCACTCGGCGAGTGCGGTCCGCAGGGCTGCGGTTTCGTTCTCTTGTTCCGGCGCCGCGGCCTTTAGCCGGCGGGCTGCGCTGGCGAATGTCTTTAGCGCAGCCAGCACAGGGGCGGACGATAGTCCGGACTGTTCGATCGGGGGAACAAAGTCGGTCGTCAGAGAGCCATCGTAATACCGCGTGAATACCGTCTCCTGCGGCACGGCGCCGTGGGGTCCGAGAAGTTTCGCGATCGCTGCTTTCGTTTCGTTATCGATCGCAAAAGCGACTGAGCATACCGGCCAATCCTGCCCCTTCGACCCGCCCCCGATGAAGTCTCGCATGTAGCGATCTCTCGGAAACTCCCGCATAGCGTCATAGGGCTGCGGGGTAGCGGGATTGAATTTGTGAAAGGCCCTTAACAGCGTCGTCTTTCCCGATTCATTGCGCCCGACAAAAGCGGTTACCTGATCAAGCGGGACCCACCCACTATCGTCAATGTTTCGGAAATTCTGGACCCTGAACCTGGTTGCCTTCATGTCTACCCCCGTGCCGCTTCGGAAGCGATATGGCCTGCGAGCGAAGTGACGAACGTTTTGAGGCTCGTCATCTCGGAAAGATCGGCATAGTCGCCAGAATCGGATGCCGTACGAGGCGACGTTATGACGGACGCACTCGTGTAAAGCTGCTCCTTTACGAGCCGCTGACACAGGATGTCGTACCGTTTTTGATATGACGCACCCTGAAACTCGGGAAACACAGGAAAATGCGGCGAGGCGTCACGGACCGGCGCAGATGATCGGGGCTCGTCTTCGACCATCATCAGCCACCCGACAAACGGACGAGGGTGTTTTCCGAAAGCATCTTCACGATATGCGGTCCATAGATCATGCGCCGTGCCGATTGCTTCCTCAGTTCGATTGTTGAAATTGTTGCCGAACGAGGGTCCGACTTGGCTTTTCAGCTCGATCGCGGCGATGAGTTGGCCTCGGTGAATGACCAGAAGGTCCCAAAGCTTGGTCGGCCGGAAATACCCTGGCAGCGTAAGAAGCGCGCGCTTCTGGTGAATGGATGCATGTGCCAGGCCGTTAGCTTTGATGAGGTCAATGACGAGGGCAATGAAGCCGTCCATGTTCTTGCCGCCTGTAACTCCGGCTCGCTCGCCCTGGTCTACGGTTCCCGCTTCGATCTGCTTTTGCTTCGCCTTCTCTCGATTGCCCCAAAAGGCCATTACGGCGTCGCGGGCCTTCCGCTCATAGTCAACGAGTTCAAGTGCCATTCTTATTATTCCCCGGATTTTTCAAGCACCGCCTCCTCTTCCTGAGTTAGCCCGTAGAGGGTAGAGACGGCGCGGTTGCATGCTGCCAGGTCCTGATTTTCGGCAGCCTCTATGAGATCCCGGCGCAACTTTGCCGAGACCGATTTCCATTGTGGGACGCGAATACGCCTGAGGTACTGAGCCTGGAAACGCAGATAGCCACCGCGCATCTTTGTCGAATATGTCGAAACGAACAACCTTGCAATGCCTGAGAGCAAGACCGCCTGCAGCGCTCTCAGATCCCACTCCTCAGATGTGATGAAGTACAGATTGTGATGCGGATACAGGCGTCCTTCCTCGTACACAATGTGGGCTTCGCCCTTGATATCCGGGATAAGCAGCTTCGGTTTTGTGGACAGTGACGGCGTGATGCGGTCAATTGTGCGATACCAGTTTGCCGGCGCCTTCTTGGCGCAATGGCGACCCGAGATCTCGCTTTTGCGTTTTTCCAGATATCGCTTTAGTTTGGGGTAGTCCCGCAGATCGACAAGTCCACCACCCTCCGCGAAAGGATTGATGACACCAAGACCGCGCCATTCAACCGTGCCATCAAGAATATCGCGTGTCATCACGAGCGGCAGTTTGCGATCGGGCTCGACATCGAGTTCGTTGAACGGACCGATGAAGGCTTTGTCAGCGCCTGTTGCCACCCCAATACCCACTTTGCATTGCGCTTCCTCTAGCAGCGGAAACGCAGCTTCCAGACGGCGAACAAGCGCAATCTGGCTGTTGGATTCAAAGATCCACGGCTCCGACCCGCCGATCACGCCGGTAACCTCGCGAACTTCCGCGCCGCTTTTCCCCAGCCTTTTTGCGTGAAGCTGAGACGTCAACGCGGACAGGGTTTTCGGATCAAGGTCAGGGCGGAATGCGACACGCGTCGAGGCGGGCTTTTCCCTGCTGATGACCGTGATTGCCGGGTAGGCGATCACATCCGAGTGAAAAGCCGGTGTGTCAACCATGTCTATGTAAAACTTGAGGTGGAAAGACTTCCCTACCAGCTCTCGGAGCGGCCCACCGTAGCGGTTTTTCATCCAGCGATCGGCGCATATGAAACCGAGCTGACCACCAGCCGACAGACTCAAGAGGGATCGTTCGATAAACGGAATGTAGAGGTCAGCACGATCGTAAATCGTGCGGTACCGGGAGCGGTACTCCTCCAGCAGAACATCGGGAATCAACTCCTGACGAACATAGGGGGGATTGCCAACGACGGTATCAAACCCATCCGGTAGAGCCACCAGCAAGAAGTCGCCATGAATGAGCCATTGATCTGCCAACGCCTCGGCATCTTTCGCGCTCAGGCCGTGATCACGCAAGAGAGCGATCACGCGTCCTTGCGTCAATGCGAAGGTTTCCCGGTGTAGTTCGACGGCACGAATGCAATCGCAAAGCTCCTTAACCGGGTCTGCGCTCTCACCGGAAGTCTTCCATGCGGCAAGCAGTCGCGCGATTGCCGGCAACAGAAAATCGCCATTCCCGAACGATGGCTCGAGGAGGCGACGAAGCGGGAGCGGCTGCTCTTCGGTGTATCCAACAAGGTCGAGGATAAAGTCGACCACCTCCCGGCGAGTAAAAACTGCCCCACGCTCTTCAATGTTTTCAGCCTCAGCCAGCACTTCGAGCGCTGCCGTTATCGGGCAGAGTTCAGGAAATGAAGGTTGACGGAGGACAACGGCTTCTTGCATAGAGTCGACTCAGAAAAGCGGGGGTTGAATTTCGGGGCGTGAATAGGATGTGACAGGCAAAACGTTAATTTTCGCCAGTCGTTTCCGGGCTTCTGCCAGGTCGTACAGAAGCTGGCGCTGAAGCCATGTTTCTGCTTTTCCACCAAATGCCAGATCAAGGCGGATGGCCATTTCAGGCGAAATACCTGCTTTACCAGACAAAACATTCGTGAGCGCTTGCCGGCTTACGCCAAGAATGCGAGCGCCATCGGTGACCGTGAGGTCAGACCGCGCGAGGCACTGGCGGACGATCAGTCCGGGGTGAAGACAATCGGCATCAGACATGAGGGACACCTTATCCGCTCTGCTAGCGACTGTCAAGTGTCGCTTGTCACTTGACTCGAGAGGGTATGCACCGTGTCGAGCGGCCAGTGGTGCCGGCGCGGTTTCTCTGCGCTTTGCTTCGGACCGGGCTTTTGCGCTGCGCGTCGAGCCTCGTTCCGAGTCTCGACCCTGCGGGCTTCAATCACTAACGCAACCACCTGGTCAGGTGCGGCCGATCGGCCGCACATAGGCGCTCGCCGCGCGGCGTTCATCTCGGCTCCGCTATACGCCTGTGGCCGTTTCCCCTGATTCGCCGTCCAGTCACGCGACCATAGCCAACCCGCTACGGCCATCAAGGGCCGCGCGCGGAGCGCGCTGAAATCCTCGCCCGTTCCTGCTCGCTTCGCTGCGCGGGCATGCGGCCTCCGGTTTCACCCTTGACAGCCGCAGCGGGCCGGCTAAATCCGTCGCGGGACGGCGAACTCAGGGAAAACGGCGGCAAGGCAATCACCACTCACAGCCTCGCTGAACCCGTCACAGAGGGGACGGGAATCTTGGGAGCCGGTCAGCAGTAAAAGCGAACCCCTTTTCGATGGAGGTCGAAATGAGCGCACTTCGGTTGAATCATTGGTTAGTAATCCTTACAAATGCATACATGGAATACACGTACACGCCTTGGAATGATCGCAACGTGTACCGCCGAACCGTTGATTACGGCCACGTCGTTTGGTGTTAAGCGCGGCAGCCCACCCAAGGCGGGCGAAAACGCCCGCCACAGCTTACAGGAGAAAGACGATGAACAAGTACGAAGCGAAGCTGGAAGCCCGCCGCGCTCGCCTGGCCGCCCGTGCAGCGCACGCGCGTTCGGCGGCAACGATGCTGTACACCCGCGCTGAAACGATGGCTTCGGCGATTCCCTTCGGTCAGCCCATCTTGAAGGGCCACCACTCAGAGGGCCGCGACCGTCGCTATCGAGCGCGTGTACACGCAACGTTTGGGAAAGCCTTCGAGTTGCACGACACGGCGGCCGAGCTCGACCGGCGCGCGGAAGCTGTCGGCAAGGGCGGCGTATCCGGCGACGATCCCGACGCCATCCCGAAGCTCACGGCCAAGCTGGCCGAGCTGGAGACGCGGCACGAAAAGATGAAGCGCACGAATGCCCTGATTCGCCGCGAGGATCGCGCAGGGCTTGAGCGCATGGGCTACACGGCGGCGGCCATCGACGCGCTTTTCTGCCCTGACTTCGCCGGCCGCGTTGGCTTCGCCTCGTATGAAATCACCAACAGCGGCGCGAATATCCGCCGCGTGCGCGACCGCATCGAGTCACTGAAGAAGATCGCCGAGCGGACCGACCGCGAGGAAGAAGGCCACGGCTACACGTATCGGGAGGACACCGAGGACAACCGCGCCGTGTTCCTGTTCGATGCCAAGCCCGCCAAGGAAGTGCGCGACCTGATGAAGCGCAACGCCTTCGTGTTCAGCCCGAGCCGGTCGCCAGTCGGCAAGTCGGCTTACGTGCGCAAGCTCACCGCCAACGCCATCAACACCGCGAAATGGCTTCGCCCGCAGCTTGATGAGCTGCTGACCGGCGAGTAACCGCCGCCCCTATCCGGCCCGCCACGGCGGGCCGCAACCGACGGGACGAAACCATGCAGATGCGTGCTCAACGGCGGGGCGTTCTTCGGCGCGCGCGACGTCGCCATCCCTATTTTGCGAGTTCCGCGCGTATGTACGCTAGGTTGATCGCTCGGCAAAGATCGACAGCCCTGGCCTTAATACTGGTCACATCGTTCGCTGGTACGCTTGGGAGTTTTTCGCCGTCAATCCACCGTTCTCCATCCTGAATAGTGGTGTAGGGTTCCATGTATTCCGCAATTTCTCCAACGTCGCCGTATTCTTTGGTGGTTTCCGCATGAGCCACTGCATCAGTGTAATGAATCAAGTTCCAGCCAAACCGTTCTTCAAACCCGGAAACGCGTACCGACAATGGCTCGGCGATGGTAAGAGGCGGTGCGTTATCAAGGATCAGCCTTCGCATCCATTCGGCAGGTTTCAGTCCGGCTTTTTCGGCCGAGGAATTAATTCGTCTGGTCTCAATAGCGTCAAAACGCAACGTTGGTTTGTAGTCCGCTTGCATATAGGTTCGTCGTAGAGGATAAAGATGCTGCGCCGGCAAATGCCGGCAATAGGAGCACAATGCCGGCATTTGCCGGCATTGTCAACGTGCACGCGGGCTTATGAGGCAGCGGCGAGAAATCAGCGATAGCGGGAGACATCGGGGTGGCGATCAACATCGACGAAGTCGAGAAAGAACATGTAGTCGAGGCAGCGGCGCGCTGGCGCGCGGAGCCGGGCTACGGCGGATTCGGGGAAAGCACGCGATACGACATCCTGATCGAGGGCCGGCCGTATCCACCGAAAGCCATCGCGGCGATCGCGTGCGAGTGTGCGGGCGCGCCACGACCGCGGCCATCGGACTTTACAGGGGCGTGGAACGGCCGCTGGCATAAGGCCCTGAAAGCCCTCGGGTTCCCCATCGTGCCGAAGGTGGATGCCGGGGCGGCCGCCCAGAGCGAAGCCCCAACGGAGTCCGCCGCGCAGATCGAAGCCGACCTGCGCGCAATTGAAGAACACCACGCAGATAGCCCAACGACGCGCGAGGCGCTCGTGAAGGCCCGCCTCGGGCAAGGGCGATATAGGCGGGAGCTTCTCGCCCGCTGGGAGTACCGGTGCGCTGTCACGGGCTGCGAAGTGCCCCAGGTCGTGCGAGCTTCCCACGCAAAACCATGGCGGCATTGCAGCGACAGCGAGCGGCTCGACCCCGACAACGGGTTGCCACTCGTCGCGACGCTCGATGCCCTCTTCGATGCGGGGCTAATCACCTTCGACGCGAGCGGCCGCATGGAGATCTCAGTACACATCGACGAGAACCAGCAAGCGCTGCTACTGTCCGACGCACCCCGGGCGCTCTCGAAAACGCCGTCGAAGGAACTTGCAGCGTATCTCGCCGCGCACCGGCAGCACGTGTTCAAAAAAAGCGATGACCTCGGTAGGAGAGGCAATGGCTGATACCTCAACCGTGTATCTCGTGTCGTGCGTAGGCAAGAAGCTCGACCGCGCGGCCCTCGCGAAGGATCTCTACGACTCTACGCTATTTCGACTTGCACGCCGATACGTTGAGCGGCAGCAGGGAGTGTGGTTCATCCTCTCGGCCAAGTACGGACTCGTGGCCCCGGACCAGCACGTCAAGCCCTACGATCAGACGCTCAACGGCATGAAGGTGGCTGACCGGCGCGCATGGGCTCATCGCGTGCAGCAGCAGATGGACGCAGAGATTCCGGCGGGCGGTCGCTGCGTTGTACTGGCCGGGAACCGGTATCGCGAGTTTTTGATGGACTACCTGAGCGAGCGGTTCACGACCGAGGTGCCCATGGACGGACTAAGGATCGGCGAACAGCAGCGTTGGCTGCTAGATAACTGAGCCTGAGCCGGCGCGTCCGATCGAAGATCCGGGGTCAATCAGCGGCGCTCGCAATGCGCACCCTGGGAGCTTGGCGTACAAAAAATCTCTTTCTTGGTGGCTCCCCGACTATGTCGGCGCGACTTCGGCCGCTTGTTCGGCGCCGGCGGGGCCAGCCTCCCACGATGCAAAGTCGCGGTTAATCTGCGTCGGGCTGGTGTACAGCTTCGAGGCGATACGGCCGGGCATGTACGCGATGGCGATGCGCGCGGGCAGGTGCAGCAGCGTGCTTTGCGAGATGATCGGCGCTTCCTGTTTGCCGACCATGCGATGCCCTTCCCACTGCTCGCCGCCGTGCGCGTTCGTCTTGGTCGATTCGCGCTGCACCACGTTCAGCCACTGGCCCGCCGAGAGCTTTTCAGCCCATTCCGCCGTGCGCTCGTCGGCCGCACGGTACACGAATTTGATAGGCGTGTTGACCTCAAATTCGCGGGCCAGTGCCTTGCCATCGAGGCGCTTATCGTCCGGCGCTTCAAGGTTGGCAATCGACTGCGCGGCGAGCAGCAGATTGCATCGGTATTGCCGGATCGTGGCGAGCGCGTCATTGATTTCCGCGCACGCCAAGAACTTGAGTTCGTCAATGCCGACCGTGACATGGGCCGGGCGCGTGCGATTCAGGCGCTTGATTTCGGCCGTCAGCTCGGAGATATAAGCCTTCGTCGCGGCCTTTACCACCGGGTCGGCCAGATCGCCGCGCACGTACACCACGGCGTTATTTATCAAGCACTGTTCAATCGAGTGACCCTTGCGCTTCACAGTCTGCGCGAAGGTTTCGACGCGCGACCACTCGCGCAGCGAGTCGCGCAGCGTTGACAGATCCCGGTCGCCGGACGAGCCGTGATCCTTGACGTAGGCCAGCAGCGATTTGATCGTGCCGTCCGTATTTTCGAGCGCGTCATCGAGCAGCGCGCGCTCTTTCGCCTTGTACACGTCCGCATCGGTGCCGTGCGATTCGAGATTGAACGCACGCACGATGCGCGTGCGCCGCTGCCGGAAGTCGCCGCCGAGGAACGGATGCCACACGCCCTTGCCGCCCGGATTCAGATCGAGATACACGAAGCGGCGGCCCGCCGCCTTCGCTTCGTTTTGCAGCAGATACGGGAGCCAGTCATCGCCTTTCGGATCGACGTAGAACACGCCCAAGCCGACGCGAATGCACTGTTTGAAGACGCTTTGCAGGACGATGCCCTTGCCGTATGAGGTCGGCCCGAGGATCGCGTGATGAGTCGTGAAAAACTCTTTCAGGTCGAAGTAAATCGGCTCGTTTTTCTCGTCCAGACCGTAAAAGACCTTGCTATCGGCAAAGAATTCTTCCGGCTGAAAAGCCTTGGCCTTGAGCGTCGCGACTTCCTCGCGTGCATCAACGAGCTTGTCAGTTTCCTGCGTGACGCGCGCCGCGCGCCAGTAGGCCGAGAGCCGAGGCGCAGCATAGCGATCCCACACGAACCGCAGCACAGCGCCGTAGAGAATGGCCGCAAAGATGATCGGCCAATACTGCCCGAGCTGCGCGCACAGCTCGCCGCCGAAGTTCGCGGCGGCCGTCGCGAACCCGAAGCCGGACATTGCGACGTAGAGCAAGAACGCAACGAGCGGCACGAACAAGAGCCACACATACAGCGCGATAACAGAAGCCCGCCTGCCGATAAACGCCAGCCAGTCGCGGAATAATGCATCGTTGGACGGCAAGCGCCACGGCACCGGATGCAACACCGATACCACGAACAGCGGGATTGCCAGCACGATCCAATACCACGGACTAGCCCATTGCACCGCATGGACGACCGCCGAAAGCACGGTCGATTGCGCGGTTTGAAAGGCGTATGCGTTAGGTAACGACACGGCGTTCTCCAAGAGTTAGGAGGAACCGGAGAGACTTTCGTCTCTCCGGTTGTGGGTCGGCATGTGCCGAAGCACGAACGGATTGCCTAAAAAGGCGCACCACCCTGCCGAGCAGAAACGGTCTGCGGCCGTACAGCGATTGAGGGCTTCCCACGCCATCAACGTTGACGCTACTGACGCAGGCTTTTGGCCTGTTTGTCGTTTGACGTGCCAGGTTCAAACCCCGGTTTGCCACAGCGAGCACGACGCGATAGCGCCGGTTCCCTGGTTGCCACCGACCCAAAAAGGGCCGCACTGACCACCGGCCTGACGGCTGCCGGGTTGACTTGCACGCACCGAAGTACGCGACTTGTTGACGCCACCGGCCTGATGGCTGCCGGGTTGACTCCGACCGACACGATCGGCAACTGCACTGCGATTTGCTTCCACGACAAGCTCCTTTTTCAAGGGTTAATTACACGTTGGACACCTCAGGAGACCAATCCCGAGACGGGCGCGGGTACCAGCCGCGCCCGTTCCAACACTCCACTGCGGGAACCACCCCGCATCTTCACGCTTACGTGTGCCGTGAACTTTCAGACAGGCTTTCGCCTGCTATCCGCGCTTCGGACGAATCGCGACGGATAGCTACACGGCTTGCGCCGTGCGGCCCTACTGATCCACTCTCCCTCCCATAGCCACCGGGTTACCAGCCCGGTATCGGCCTTAGGGATTCCCACGTTAGTGCAACGTTACTGACGCCAAACTGCGCGCCAGAGCACCACGCCTGCGCCTCAAGCAACAACAGTGAGGTGTTCCCTCTCACCCTTTAGGTTTTCAGCGGCCCGAGATTCCAAAGCGGCTCGCTTACCTGTTGTGCCGTCAACGGCTTCGTCTTCAGACAGGCTTGATGCCCCACCACATAGCGACCTCTGCGGCCGCATTTACACGCTTAAGCTATACAACGACCCCACCAGCTTGCGCCGGTAGGTGCCGCGTGCGCCAGGTTTCCCCTTGCACGCCTGCGCCCTTTCGGAACGCCTCAGCAGCCTACGTGTGTGGCATAGGTTCTACGGTTTCCCGCAGCCCCTAGACGGTGCTAGCGACGGCCTAAGCCATCTCCCGTTTTCACGTTGCACAGGGCAGTAGCGCATTTCCTCGCTATGCCCGTTTCCGTGTCGCCCAACCTCGCCCCAATGCTTCGCGGGGATTGAGTCGAAGGGCGGATTTACACCGCCCAGCGCTCGTCGTAGTCGTACCAGCGCCATTACGCGCATACGACTTCAGCACACTCGGCACGGTTGGTAGCCGTGCCTTGAGCCTTGCGGCTCGCGTGAAGTGATGGAATCCAGGGGTGGTCAGCCCCCGGACTACTTACTGCGATGGAGGCTGCCCCTGATCCGTGTAATCGCTCGCGCGATACACCACTTCGGGCAACGGGTAATGCAAGGGTTGGTTGCCCTGGTGCTGCGTCGCTGGCCCGCTTGTGGCGGCCCCGGCGACGCAGAGTGATGCTTGCGCGCAGAGGCCGCTTTTGGCGGTCAGCGAATTGAGTGTAGTGGCAACGTATGAAGAAAGCACGCTTCGCGTGCGGAATCTCCTATAATTAGCCGGGAATGCGAAGCATCCTGGATAACTGGAAAGCCTTTTGCAGCAAGGCTTCGCATTATCAATGAATGGATCGATTCAATCCTATGCGTTGAGCATATTTCGGCCTCCCAGGCAAAATGCATAACCATGAATGAACCGAGCGTTATTCGATACAAGACGTTGTTGATGCAACGGCTGCTAGACCTCGTTCGGCACGGCTACCGGCACCACACGGCCGGCACCGTGCCGGCCGAGCGCGCCGAGGCGCTTTGCGCAAAGTTTTCGACGCGCTATGACGTGTTCGTGAACCAGAACCAGCGCGCCTATCGCAAGAGCCTTGGGAAGGCCAACGCGCGGCTGATCCTTGCCGACCTTGAACGCAACGGCGGCACGCTGCATTGGTTCCTGATGGTTACGGACGGTCAGCACGACGCGCATACGCTCGAAAAGCTCCACGACGCGCTAGAGGCGGGAGAGCGTGTTCACGTCACAGGTTATGAGCTGTTGAAGCTGCCTCACTCGAAGGCCGCCGGCGGCGGCGTTCGCCTGACTTGGCGCATGACGACCGAGACAGAGCGCGCCTGGCGATTTCAGATCCGTTCCACCGTCCGCGCGAAGCGCGCCGATGAGCTGGTGCCGGTGCTGGTGCGCTCGCTGTATCAGACGCCTGGTTTTCACACGACCCGCTATCAGGTCGGAAAGCTCGTGGCGTTCCTCACGGGCGAGTGGGTGCGGTCAGGCCGGAAGGCCGAGGCGTTGCCCCTTCCTGGCGCCCTACCCTACGTGCGGCGGATGGCCGACGAGGACTTCACTTTGGAAGACTGGCTTGCCGCTGCTGCGAGCCGCAAACCGGAGGTGACGGATGAGCGAGATTGAGAAGCAAGACCGCGTGGTGTCGTTCACGGCCGACCAATGGCTGGCCGAGGATGAAACCGAGGCATTCGGCGTGCGCAAGATCGTGCCGAAGAAAAAGGAGCCGACGCCCGGTGTAAAGGCTATCCTCGTGTTCGAGGACAGTTTTCGCCGCGCGAAAAAGCACCTGAAGGCGTATCCGCTGTTGCGCCCGCAGCTCGACTTGCCGGAGCTGATTAGCGCCATGATCGACGTGTGCGACGCCGACCCGGCAATCATGGAAAAGGTCGCACGGCGGATCATCGACGCGCGCCGGCAGCAGCTCGACGCGATGGCAGCCAGCACGACACCGCCAGACGTGTGAGCCACACGCTCACACGTCCAGCTTGCCTTGCCCGTTATCGACGGCCTTCGTCTGCGCGCTGCGGCGACGGTATTCGCGCACGAACATGACACGGTCGCCCTTGAAAAACAGGGCAGGATTAACCCAATAGACGTTTGGCAGCTTGGGCGCGAGGAACGACTTGCCGAGCAGTTCGCGCAGCCCGCGCTGGAAGGTTTTTTCGCTCATGCCAATGTCGCGGCCGGACAGCCCTTCGCCGAACCAGCTCAGGTACACGGCATCGGCGAAGCCGCCTTGCATTGGCGTGCGTTGGTACTCATCGAGGACAGCTTGAAAGACACGCTGGCCGGTGCGCGAGAGGGTCATAGCTGGCCGACACGCCGGCCGCGAAAACCTTTACGAACTCCGCATCGTCCTTTTCCTCGATGTTGCGAATGACAGTCGCGGCCTGTACGACTCCATCGGAGTCCATCAGCTCGCGCCTCACGCCGCTATCCACATAGCGCCGCTTGATCGTGATTTGGCGCGGCTCCAGAAGCGGGTTCACCTGGGGCGAGAATTCGAGGTATCGGAGGTTCGGCTTTTCGTCAGACATGGGCTACTCTCGCTCGATTCGGTTATTCGCCAGACATTTTTCGCGGCGAAATTGTCTTTCCAGCGTCAGAGGATGACCGAGGGAAAGACAAAAATCAAGCAGTTTTTGTCTCTTGAGGGGCTGGAGTTGTCTTTCGAACGGCCAGAGTTGTCTTTCGAGGTGCTGGAGTTGTCGGTGCGATCTAGGCGCGACAAGGGTTTGCGGGGCGTTCCTTCTCACTCTGCTTTAGCGCGGCCGATTTTTCGCGGGGTACTTTGATCTAGCCCCCGTTTACGGGCCGTACCGACCCGCAAACGGGGGAATCACGGCGCTACGCGCCTTGACGGCCCCGGCGCACCTCCCGTTCACCCAGGCCCGCGGAGCCGAGGCTCTAAGCCGCTGCCGGGGCAAGCCCCGCCACCGGCTAAGAGCGAGATAAATCGCGCCCGGCCCGTCCTACGGCCGGCCCGCCCGCTCAACTCGTCCCTGTGGGGACCAACCCGGCTGACCGTTAGTCGCTCCACCGCCGCCGATTTGTCTACAGAAAGGGGGGGGGCGGGGTTTCGGATGCGCCTGCGACGCGAAATGCGGCCCGTGGTGCCGTTTCTGCGCGTCGACTAAGGGGGTTGCCTACCTACGCCATCGCAAACAGCTCACGGCGCCGATTTTCCGCAGGCGTCGGCCGCAGTCGCTCGGTTGAGATTTTTTTATCTCAATTGGGCGCGCGTAGCGCGTCACGCCGTAGGCAAAAGCTCGCGGGGAGCCGGTGCGTTGGGTGCGGTATCCCGGCCAGCGGCCGGGACTCTCCACACCCTTGCGGTGTGGAGAGCGCAGCCATCCACGGGCGGGCGCGGGTGAACCACTTGCCTTTGCTGACCGCCGCCGGGGCAGCGTAAGCGGTGCCGGCCCGTCATTTTGCGGCGGAGCCGCCTATTTTCCGGCCATGGCAACGAGAAGCCGCAAAAACAATGCGCCGTGGATTATACACGGGGCGGTTATGAAGTTACGCAGTTACGTTTCTTCGGCTTCCAGCTCATCGGTTGCATCGTCGGAGCCTTCATCGACGGCCATTGCGCCGTGCAACGGGCAATGCGGCGGGCCGGCAAGGTCAAGCCACTTACGCGACGTGCGCGCGGTGTATCCGCACTCGGCGCAATGGCATTTGATGTGCCGGCGCGTCTGTTTTTTCGGCGCGGTCGTGCTCGGGCCGCCTTCGTCACCCGGTTCCGTACCCGGCTCGATGTGCTCGGCCTGGGTGCGCAGGCGGGCATGAGGAAGCGGGCCAGCTTCGGCCAAGATCGGCTCCAGCGCCGTGCGGAATTTCGGGCCGGCCGTGGTCGAGCGCATCGGGCCTTCTAGGCCGATGCCCTTTGCTACCCGGCGGAAGTCTTTGCCGTGACCGGCGGGGATGCCTACGGCCGCGTGTACCAGCTCATGACCGAGGATCGCGGCAACTTCCATCGGCATGACTTCGGGCGAGTTGGCGAGGTCGGGCCGGATGAAGATTTCGAAGTGGCCGTCATCGCTGCAACGATTGTCCCAACACTCGCCAATGCGCTTCCCTCTCCAACCGGAGGACGTGAACCCGATCGCAATACGCACGCGCTCGGGCAGCGGGGCGTCGAGCTCTTCGAACAGATGCGCCATGCGCGCGGCAACGAAGTTCAGCCAGGATTCGCGGTTCGGATGGTTCACTGTCAGCACCAAGAGAGTGCGTGTACACGCTTCTATTTTAGTCCAAAGGAGAGCGTGTACACGTACTCCCCGTGCTTTCTCCGTAACTTTATTGTGTCAAAACGTTACGACGTTATGAGGTTGTAAAGCTACAACGTTAAGAGGGTGCGCAGTTATGGCGTTAGTGGTGTATGATGTTATAGCGTTGTGCAGTTGTGCAGTTGTGCAGTTGTGCAGTTGTGCAGTTGTGCAGTTGTGCAGTTGTGCAGTTGAGAGGTTGAAACGTCAGAACGTCATAGAGCTATAGCGTTACAGCATCACAACGCTACGACGCTATAACCGCGTAGCGTTAAAACGTCGCGGCGTAGCGAATCGAAGCTATAACCGCATGAGGTTGTAACGCTTTGGCTCTATAACGCCGTAACGCAATAACTTTATGGGGTTATGAAATGAAGCAGCCGAAAGGGGTAGTTGATTTGGCAGCTCGACTCGGGGCGGCGGCAGCGTCGCCACTTGTGCCGGTTGCGGCGGCAGCGGCGGCGCCAGTGCCGGCACCGGCCGCAGCACCGAGCGGGGCAGGGCAGGGCGCAGCGGCACCGGCCGTACCGGCGAGAAAGGCGGCCAAGGCCACGGCGAAGAAGGAGCCGGCCGACACGACGCAACTGACGTTGCGACCGTCGCGGGCGCTTCTCGCGCGTTACGTGGCAGCAGCGGCAGATCGCAGCCGGGACACCGGGCGCATGGTATCGGCGCAGGAAATCATGCTTGAAGTCCTAGAGAAGGGGGGCGTATGAGCAACATCGTCTATGTCGGCGGGCAGAAGGGCGGCACGACCAAAACCACGACCGCGCACCTGATGGCTCTAGGCGCGATTCTCCGCAAGCAGCCGGCCGCATATGTCCTGACTGACCCGCATCGCCGTGTGAAGGCCGAGGGCCGACCGTATGGCGTGCTCGACGGGCGCGACCCGAACGCATTGGCCCAGATACTCACAGCGAGTCAGAGCAACCTTAACGGCTGGCTGATCGTTGACGGTGGCGGCAACCGTCCCGCGTTCGACAAGGCGATGGCCGATGCGGCACACCTCACCATCCTGCCGTTTCGCGCATCCGAGGAAGATCTAGAAGCCGTCGCGCTCGACATGCAGGCGATGCCTAACGCGCTCGCGCTGCCGTCCGCCTGGTCAACGAACAAGCACGCGCAGGAAGCCGCGCAGCGGCTTATCGACGGCCTCAGCACGGCATTCCCAGGGCGCGTGCTCACGTCGCCAATCTGGTTCGTGAACTCCACGGCGGAATTGCTTGGCGCAACGCTCGAAAGCCCCTCAACGGCCGTGCGCAATGCCGCGCGCCACAGCTTCGGCATTCTGACGGCCACGTTTGAGCAGCACGGCCAGCCGGCCGAGCTGGACGACGCGGCGGCAATCACCGAGGCGCAATAAGTACACTCAGCCCGAAACCGCTGTATCGGGCTTGAGAATTCCTGCCTTTTGTCCTACCTTTGGATTGTCGAGAGACGCACTGCGCTATCCGTGGTGCGTCTCTTGACGCTCCCGGATGGCCTTTTTCATACCCTTGAAGGAGGTTCATCATGTTGACCGAAACGACCCGTACC